>CAZQUC010000447.1:0-3712 GCA_964596095.1 uncultured Enterobacteriaceae bacterium | reverse complement strand
AAGCGCTCTTCCTGTTGAACTCGCCCTTCGTGCGCACGCAGGCGCTGGCCTTGGCTGAAGCCATCGTGGCCGCGCCCGAGGTGGCCGAGGAAGAGGCGCTCCGCCGGCTCTATGTCAGAGTGTTGGGACGCGAGGCCACGCCCGCCGAACTCGACCGCGCCGCGGAGTATCTCGCGGCGTATGCGGCGGCCTTTGAACCGCCGGCTCCTCTGGAAGTCGCGGCGGCCTCCACCACGCCGGTCGTCGCGACCACCGGCGCCGGTGCGGTTGAAGAGGACCAAGAGGACGAAAAAGCGCCCGCACCACCTGCCGAGCCTCCGGCCCGCATCGAACCCGGCGACGCCCGCACCGCCGCCTGGATGAGCTTGGCCCAGGCGTTGTTCGGCTCCGCGGAATTCCGCTTCGTGCGCTGACTTTCACTTTCAACCCACATCTTTTTTCCGCTCACGTTTATGTCACATTCCTTGCTCACTCCTCGTTGGTCCCGTCGTCAGTGGCTGCGTTCCGCGGGCGCGGGCTTCGGGCAGCTCGCGCTCTTCGGCCTGCTCGGGCAACACGCCGGCGCGGTGACGAAACCGCTGCTGGCCAAGCCTGCGCATTTCCACGCGCGGGCCAAGCGGATCATCTTCGTCTTCATGGAAGGCGCGATGTCGGGGCATGACACCTTCGAATACAAACCGGATCTCGTGCGCACCGGTGGCCAAACCGGCCCCGGCGGCGGGGTGCTGACGCCATCAAAGTTTGCCTTCAAACAATACGGCCAGACCGGCTCGTGGTTCTCCGAATTGCTGCCGAATATTGCGACCCACGCGGACAAGATGTGCTGGCTGCGCGGCCTCCACACCGACACCCCGGCCCACCCGCAGGCGGTGGTGCAGCTCCACACCGGCAGCGCCAATGCCGCGCTGACCCGCCCCAGCATGGGCGCGTGGCTCTTGTATGGCCTCGGCAGCGAAAACACCGACCTGCCCGGCTACATCACCATCAATCCGCCGGCCAATTTCGGCGGCGCGGTCAATTACGGCAGCGCCTTCCTGCCCGCGCACTTCCAAGGCACACGCACCAACGATCTCGGCCATCTGCCGAATCTCAAGGCGGCCACCTCCACGGCCCTGCAGCGGCGGCAGCTCGATTTCATCCAAGCCATGAACAAAGAGCTGGCCTTGATCTCCGGCGCGCCCGATCCCGTGGAAGGAATCATCGAATCCTACGAACTCGGGTTCCGCATGCAGGGCAAGGTGCCGGAATTGCTCGACATCTCCCAGGAGCCGCCGGCCGTCAAAGACGCCTATGGCATCACGGACGGACCGAAGGGCGCCTTTGCGCGGCAATGCCTGATGGCCCGCCGCCTCAGCGAAGCCGGCGTGCGCTTCGTCGAAATCTGCCAGGGCGGCTGGGATCACCACAACAACCTGCACAAGGGGTTGATCGACCGCTGCGGCTCCATCGACCAACCGGTCGCCGCCTTGCTGACCGACCTCGAACAACGCGGCCTGCTCGACGACACCCTCGTGCTCTTCGGCTCCGAATTCGGCCGCCTGCCCACTTCACAAGGCGAGGACGGTCGCGACCATAACATCACGGGTTACTCGATGTTCCTCGTCGGCGCGGGAGTGAAGCCGGGCTTCACTTACGGCGGCACCGACGAATTGGGCATCAAGGCCGTCGAAGGCCGCATGCACACCAACGACCTGCACGCCACCCTGCTCGCCTTGCTGGGTCTCGACCACGAGCGGCTGACCTACCGCTACGGCGGTCGCGACTTCCGCCTCACCGACGTGGCCGGGGACGTCAAAACCGAGATTTTCGTCTGAATCATGAATGCCATCCCCTCGCGCGTGAGCGCCTGTTGCTGTTCCTGGTGATCCGCTGGTGAGATGCCCCGCCCCGGGTGTTGCGAGCGGAGGACCATCGGACTTGAACCGGACCGCACATGCGGACGGAGAAAGGCGCGCGCTGTCTTCACGGAGAGCGTCGCTCCGGCAGTTCACACTGCCCCCTTCCACCACTGGCCACGCCATCCGCGCGCCGGATTTCAACTTATCCCGCAAGGGAGCATGGGCCGCCGCCTCCGGTCCCGTTAGTCAACAATGAAACGACCTATTCAATACCATCACTCCATTCACATTCTGGCCACCGTCGCCGCGCTCGCGGGCGGGAGCCGGTCTCTCCCGGCCGCCACCTACCAGGAAGAGGTGCTGGCCGACACGCCGGTGCGTTACTGGCGTTTTGAAGAAACCGAGCCCGATGCCACCACCGGTCAAGCCACCGCCGTCAGCCAAGTGTTGGGCACGGGCGGCGCCCCCTCGCTGGTGGCCACCTTCCGGAGCGCGGATGAAAGCCTGCCCAGCCTGGGAACGCCCGGCCTGCTCGCGGGCCAGCCGACCGACCTTGCCGTGGGGTTGGCACGCGAGTCCGGCCAGTGGGCGCTCGTGCCCAACCATGCGGACATCAACAACCGGATCAGCCCCAAGCGCACTATCGAGGTCTGGCTCAAAGCCGACACCGTGCCCGCGCCGGGCAGCTTCGACGCGGAAGCCATCGCTGGTATTTGGGAAGAAGGCGGCGGCGACCGCACCCTCAATCTGTATCTCTGGCGCGATCCCGAGAATAGCGACCCCGACGCTGCCGAGCTGATCTTCCACGGCACCAACCGGCTCAATGACGGCCCCGGCAGCCCGTGGGGCCTGCCCACCACCGAGGCCATCTTCGCGCGCGCCTCCGTCCGCGCCGGCGAAGTCTATCATGTCGTCGCGGTGCTCGATGGCGACAGCGAGGGCCTCGATGGCCACTTCATCCTCTATGTGAATGGCGTGGAGGCAAGCCGCGTCGGTGGGGTCGGACAGGTTTACGCCCACGGCTCCGACCTGCGCATCGGCCAGGGCAACAGCCGGTATCATGAAAACATCACGGGTGACATCGGATCCTTCGACGGTGTGCTCGACGAACTTGCGATCTATAACACCGCGTTGCCTCTCGACCGCATCCAGGCCCACTACTTCGTGGGCAGCGGCGCCGCCGGGGGTGGCACGGTGACCCTCGGCGAGGCCAGTGACTTGGCCGCCAAGACGGTGGCCGAAAACCAGCCGGTGTCATTCTCCGTCGTCGTGGCAGGGGAGGGACCGTTCACTTATCAATGGTTCCGCGACGGCACGGCGCTGGATGGGCAAACCACCGGCAGTCTCCATCTGACCGGCGCCTTGGCCGACGCGGGGAGTTACACGGTCACCGTGGCCAATCAAGCCGATCAAGTCACCGGCGGCCCCGCCGTGCTGACGGTGACTCCCGACACCACCGTCCCCTCCGTGCTCGCTAGCCAGGCCCTCGCGGGCGGGCTCAACCGGATCGATCTCACCTTCAGCGAACCGCTCGACCTGGTGACCGCCGCCGCGCCCGCCACTTACAGCCTCACCGGTGTGGCGGTGGATTCGGTGGAAGTCAGCGCCGATGGCACGCGGGTGACTCTCCACACCGCCGCCCAAACACCCGGCAGCGTTTATACCTTGGCCCTCACCGGCTTGAAGGACCGTTCCGTCGCCGGCAATCCGCTCACCACGACCCTCACGCTGACCTCGGAAATCAATTACGCCGAGATCGTGCTGACCGACCATCCGGTGCGGTATTGGCGCTTTGAGGAAACGGATGTGAACGGAGAGACCGCGACCACCGCCAGTCTGACCAGAGGCGCGGACGCCCTCAGCCTCGGTGTCGC
>CAZQUC010000446.1:0-3714 GCA_964596095.1 uncultured Enterobacteriaceae bacterium | reverse complement strand
AGGCGGGGGCGAGCAGAAGATTCCGCCCCACCGCGGGATTTTCCAGCAAGACGACGGTTTCTTGGGCGGCTGAGTTTGCCAGCAGCCGATGCGTGGCCTCGTTGATTTGCCCGCGCAACTCATCAAAGGGATCGCTCCATTCTGAAACATAACCGAAAGCCGGCTCGGTGAGGAAGGTGACTCGGCAGGAGGCAGGAGAAGGGGGGGCGGACGTCCCTCCTGCCCGATGAGAGCCAGCAGGCGAGACGCCCGCTCCCCACTCTGCACTCCCCTCCCCCACGTTTCCAATCGCTTCCCTCATCCGCTGTGCCCAAGCCACCGGCGCGGCCTCCCCGGCTACGAACACCACCTCCTTGATCCCCAACTCCCGTCGCGCCACCAGCGCCGGCACGCCGTTCTCCACCACCTGCCGCACGCCGCCGGGCCGCCAATGGTAATGCGCCACCACCAAACGCATGGCTCGTCAGTTACACGCTCCCCCGTTGCGCACGCTGGCGCAGCAGATGATCGCACACCACCAACGTCGCCATGGCCTCGACCATGGGCACCGCGCGTGGCAGCACGCAAGGATCATGCCGGCCGCGCCCTTTGAGCGTCGTGTCCGTCCCGTCGCGATGCACGGTTTCCTGCTCGGTCATGATGGTGGCCGTGGGTTTGAAGGCGACGCGGAACACGATGTCCTCGCCGTTGGAAATGCCGCCCTGCACGCCGCCGGACCGGTTGCTGGTCGTGCGCACGTGGCCGCCGACCATGCGGAACGGGTCGTTGTGCTCGCGGCCGGTCAGCAACGTGCCCGCGAAACCGCTGCCAATTTCGAAGCCCTTCGTCGCCGGCAAACTCAGCATCGCCTTGGCGAGGTCGGCTTCCAGTTTGTCGAAAACCGGCTCACCCAGCCCCGGCGGCACGCCGCGCACCACCGCCTCCACCACCCCACCCACGGAATTGCCCTCGGCCCGCATCGCCTTGATGAGTTCGATCATCGGCGCCA
Source organism: uncultured Enterobacteriaceae bacterium (assembly GCA_964596095.1). Classification (GTDB taxonomy): domain Bacteria; phylum Verrucomicrobiota; class Verrucomicrobiia; order Verrucomicrobiales; family V1-33; genus CAJBME01. The sequence continues at coordinate 2,726 of CAZQUC010000446.1, read as the reverse complement.
CCGCCGCCAGATCGGCCGTGCGCACGATGTTCGATTCGATCTGCTCGCGCGTGACCGTCGCAGGATCGACCGTCGCCGTCACGTCGCGCACCGTTTTCACCCACGCCAGCGCCTGGAACTCCGGCGCCAGCGAACGCACGACCTTGGCCGCCACCGCCGCCGCCGCCACACGGCCGATCGTCTCCCGCGCCGAAGCCCGCCCGCCGCCGGCCCAAGCGCGCAGCCCGTATTTGGCCTCGTAAGTGTAATCCGCGTGCGACGGACGGAATTTGTCGCGCATCTCGGAATAGGCCTCGGGCCGTTGGTCCTCGTTGCGCACCAGGATCATGATCGGCGTGCCCAGCGTGCGCCCCTCGAAGACGCCGCTCAAAATCTCCGCGCGATCCGCCTCCCGGCGCGGCGTCACGATCTCGCTCTGCCCTGGCCGCCGCCGATCCAGTTCCGTTTGAATTTCCTCCACCGCCAGCGCCAACCCGGGCGGGCAGCCATCAATCACGACCCCCACGCCGCCGCCGTGGGATTCGCCGAACGTGGAAATGCGGAACAATTGACCGAAAAGACTCGCCATCAGGCCGCCGAGTATGGGAAGCGCCGCCCGCGGGCGCAAGGTGAAGCGGGCGTTTTTCGCGACGTCAGGTCGCCCACCAGCCGGCGGCAAAAGGATGCCGCGTTTTCACCGTATGGCCTCGGGCACGGGCAAATGTAAAAAGCTCCCGCCGCCATCCCCGGACGCTGGCGGCGGATTGTTGTGACCGCACGAAATCTTCCAGCAACGAACGGGAAACCAGCACGGGGCTGGCTTTGGCGAAACGGACGGACCGGCCCGATTTTCCTCCCCGGCCCTTGAGCGTGGCCGCTTCGATTTCGCATTCCAAGTCGGTTTTTTCCGGCGAAGTATCCCCAAACAAGCCGGCTCCCGGCACCGGATGCGAGCGAGCGTTCAACACCAGGAGCCGCTTCCAGCCGCCATTACCCTGCGCGAGTTTTCTCAGCGCCCACCGCTCGAGCGCCTCCCGTTCTCGCTCCCGACCCCGGCTTCCCTTCTCTCCGGAGCGGAGTTCGGCTTCCTCTCCGGCAGCTTCCCACGCGACTTCCGGCAGCAACGGGGCCAACCCGGCGGCCACAGCGGGAGAAGACACCGCCATCAAATCGACTTTCCCAGAAAACCGCCAAGCGGAGAGGCAGGAGAGGAACAATTCCGCCTCCGCCTCCGGCACCGCCACCAGCAGCAGCGCCCCGGCAGGCGGCCGAACCGGAGGCGACAGCAGCCCACCGATCCGGCGCAACTGCTCGGGAGGCAGATCCCAGCCCGGTGGCTCTTCCTGTGCCGCCTCCCGCAACGTCCAACCCTCGGGCTGCTTCAACACGGCGGCAGCCAGCGCGGCGGCAGCCGGATGCTTCAATCGCGCTTCCGACGCCCAAGCCGCCAGCCGGCGCCACTCGCGAAGCTCGCGGGAGCCCTCCGCGCAGGCGAACATCCGCCAGTCCGCCGGAAGCCCGGCCAACTCTTGACGATCCGGCGGCCTTTCGATGATCCGCTCCACCTCGCCGGCGAAATCACGGCGTGCCTTGGCCGTTTCCCGGCCCCAGGTCGAGGCGACACTCATCAACACGCTGTCTCCATTCCATGACACCCCCCGCGCGAAATCCTCCAGCGATGCGGTTTTCAGGTCCAGCGCGATCACGTTTCCGGCTGGCTCCCTTTCGATGATCGCCAGCGCATGGGCCGTCAGAGGCTCCCACGTCGTGCCCGGCTCCTCAGGAAAAGAAGCTATCACCCGCAGATCGCACAATTCCCGCATGATTTGCAGGGAAGGCGAGTGGGCGGCATCAATGATACCGATCCGGCCCTGCCACCCGGCCAACGGCCCGAAGAGCCACCGGGTCAAACATTCCATATCCTCCTCATCCCTCACCATCAACCACACGATGGCCTCGCGCCGCTCCCCGGACTGCAAGCGCGGCAACACCCGCCGCAGGCGTGGCTGGCGGAATTCCTCCGCGGACAAGGCCACCGACCACGAGCCATCGGCGCAAACCCGCTCCGGCGGCCCCAGCAGCAGGTTGATCGCCAGCGTGGTTTCCTTCCATTTCGGAAAGCCATAAAACCGGCCCACTACCCGACAATCGGCCGCCAGACCTTCCTTGAGCAGCCGCGTCCATTGCGTCAGCACATCCACCCGCAGCTCGACATCGAACAGCATACAGTCCGGCCGGCGGGTCCGGATCAATTCGATCAGCGCCACTTCGGAGAGATCGGTGTGCTCGGCCATGTTGCGCACTCCTTCCAGCCGTTCCTCCCACAGCGTCCGCTGCACCCGGGCGTCCTGTTCCATGATCTGCACGATTCCTGGCTGCCGCAGCCCGTGCCAGTCGATGACGATCACTTTTTCAGCGCGGCCGGCGTATGCAGCGATGGGCGTGGTCGGGTCCATGCCCACGACGATCAGGGTTTTGCAGCGTGGCAGCCGCATAAGGGCTTCAGGAGCCTCGGCCTCTCGACGCGTCTTCCTCGCAGGTAAGACACCATTACTACCATCTCGAAAATCCGTCGAAGTCCGGCCACCCCAGTTCACTTGGGGCGGCCCCACATGCAAGCCCGTCATCGGCAGGAGCTTCCGCAGTTGCGGCTTGAACAAATACTGGAAAGCGATGTCGTCGTGCATTTCCGGGTTTGTCTTCCTCAGCGGATAGCGGTTGTGCGGCTGGTCCAATCGGAACATCTG
>CAZQUC010000445.1:0-3720 GCA_964596095.1 uncultured Enterobacteriaceae bacterium | reverse complement strand
CGAGGAAGAGCAGCACCACCGAAGCCACCAGCCCGCCCACGAGCAGGATCTCATGTTCCACGCCGCTGACCGCCGCGCGCACGAAGACCGATTGGTCGAAGATCGGCTCGATGCTCATCCCCTCGGGGGCCGAGGCGCGGATTTCCGGCAGCTTCTCGCGGATGCCGTCGATGATCTCGACCGTCGAGGCGTTGCCGAGTTTGAGGATGGAGACGATGACCGCGTTCTGCCCGTCGAGCCGTGCGATGTTGGTCGAGACCGCCTCGCCGTCGCGCACGTTGGCGACATCGCGCAGCAGGATGGTCGTGCCGTTGACCGTGCGCAGTGGCAGGTCGAGAAAGGCCTGGATGTTCTCCGGGCTGGCGTTGAGTTCGATGGGCAGCTCGCGCCCGCCCTCGCGGATCGTGCCCGCCGGCAGCGTCAGGTTTTGCCGGCCCACGGACGCGCTCACTTCCGTGGCGGAGAGGCCGAAGGCATTGAGCGCGTCGGGATTCAGCTCGATCATCACCTGCCGCGACGCGCCGCCATACGGCAGCGAAATGCGCATCCCCGGCACGCTCTGGATCTGCGCCCGCAGGGTCAGCCGCGCGTAGTCGAAAAGCTGCCCGCTCGTCATCGAGTCCGACGCCATCACCAATTGCACGATCGGCACGCTGGAGGGGCTCGTGCGGATGATGAGCGGCGGCGTGGCGCCCGTGGGCAGTCGGCGCAGGATCGTCTGCGAGACCGACGTCGTCTGCGCCATCGCCGTGGCCATGTTCACGTAAGGATGGAAGCGCAGCTTCACCAGCGCGACGCCGTTCGAGGTGGTGGAGCTGACCTCCGAGAGGTCGTCCACGTTGTTCATCGCCGCGATCTCGGAGAAGGTCGTGATCTTCGACGACATCTCCGCCGCGTTCAGCCCCGAGTAAGTCCACACCAGCATCAACTCCGGGCTGTCCACGCGCGGTAGAATGTCGGTGGACATCCGCCGCCCGCTCATCACCCCGAACAGCAGGATGAGAATGCCGAGGACGGCGATGGTGTATTTATAACGAAGCGCGAAAAGAACGATCCACATGGGAAAAATCCGGTTGGGCGGGCCTTCCGTCTTAAAGCAAGGAATTTGCCGGAAACATCCTGAATACCCTGTCAGGCCGCAGCGTAACCCCCGCAGCCACCGCGCGTCCGCGAAGAAATTTTCCCCTTCATCACGATGAGGGACATCATATAAACAGAACTAGCATGAGGCTGGTCATTGCTTTATTTTATGTGAATGAGGCGGGACGAGCGGCGAATTTCATCATTCCGGGCAGCCATTGCTCTATTCCCTTTTTAGGGTTGAGCGCGGGGAAAGAGGCGTCCAGCCTTACCCACCTTGGACGAGTCGGCGCGTGATGCGCCGGTTTCGTTATCGCCGATCACCCGCAACCATCAAACACCCACGCACCACATGGCCAAGATTCCGTCCACTTCACGCCGTCGCTTTTTGCAAACCAGTTTGCTGGGAGCCGCGGCCACGTCGTTTCCCGCTTACCTCCGTGCCCAGGGGGCCAATGAGGACGTGCGGATCGCGGTGGTCGGCACCGGCAGTCAGGGCAGCGGCCACGCCGGGCGCATCCTGCCGAAGGAGGACGGCGCCAGCGGCATCAAGGGCAGCCGCCTGGTCGCCACTTGCGATGCCGACACCAACGCCTCGGACCGCAACCGCGTCGCCGCCGACCGCCGCGGGGTGAAGATCGACACCTACACCGATTACCGGAAGCTGCTCGAAAACAAGGACATCGACGCCATCGTCATCGCGACGCCCAATCACACGCATTCGATGATCGCCATCCATGCGTTGCAGGCCGGCAAGCACGTTTACACGGAGAAACCCGTGTCCCACAACATCTGGGAAGGCCGCCAGCTCGTGCTCGCGGCGCAGAAGGATCCCAAGCTCATCGCCATGCACGGGATGCAGCGCCGCTCCGCCGCGGGGTGGCACGAGATTTACGAGTGGATCTGGGACAAGAACTGCCCGTTGGGCAAGCTCACCCTCAGCCGTAGCTTGTGCTACAAGCTGCGCGACAACATCGGCAAGTGCGGCGGCCCGCAAGCGCCGCCCCCCGGCGTGGACTACAACCTGTGGAGCGGCCCGCGCGAGGTCCTGCCCATTTTGCGCAAGCGCTTCCACTACGACTGGCACTGGCAGTGGCCCTACGGCAACGGCGACATCGGCAACCAGGGGCCGCACCAGCTCGATGTGGCGCGGTGGATGATCGGCGACCCGCCGGAACTCCCCTCGCGCGTGCAGGCCTTCGGCGGACGGCTCGGCTACGACGACGACGCCACCACCGCCAACACCCAGATCGTGTTTTACGATTACAAGCCCGTGCCCGTCATCATGGAGGTGCGCGGCCTGCCGAACAAGGATCTCGATTTCAAAACCAGCACGCCGAAGTTCAAGTTCGGCGCTTCGGGCGTCGATGTCGGCAACGTGCTGCACTTCGAAGGCGGGATGATTTTGGAAAACGTCGCCTACGACAAGGAAGGCGGAAAGGTTCGCGTGGCGGTGGACGACCAGGGCAAGGAAGTCTTCCGCTTCGGCGAGGTCGGCGGCGGCAGCCACCTCGGCCATTTCGTGGAGGCGATCCGGCAAGGGCGGCTGGTCCAGGAGCAGCACGGGGTGCTCACCGGCCACCATGCCGCGGCCATGGCGCACTTGGGCAACATCAGCTACCGCGCCGGCCGCGTCGTCTCGCCGGGCGCGGTGGTCGATGCGTTCCGCAGCTATCCCACCATGCCCGAGACGTTGCACGCCCTGCGCGAGCATTTCTCCGCCAACAAGATCAACGCCGACGAGACGCGGCTCACCCTCGGCCCGGCGCTGGAGTTCGATCCCAAGCAGGAAGTCTTCATCGGCGAAGACGCCGACAAGGCCAACGAACTGGCAACGGAGACCTACCGTCCGGAATTTTCGATCAAGGTGTAAGCCAAGGGTGGACCACCTGCGGGGAAGGTATTACCTATGGTCCATGTCGAGGCTCAACAAGGCCGAGTTCCTTCCCACCCGGTGGAGCCTCATCGCCATCGTGCGCGGCGGTGACACCGCGCGCGCGCAACAGGCCCTGGAAACGCTGTGCCGGGCTTATTGGTATCCTCTTTACGTGTATGTGCGACGGGCGGGTCATTTAGCGGAGGACGCGGCGGACCTCACTCAGGGTTTTTTGCTCATTTGATCGAAAAGAGTGTCTTCGCGCGGGCGACTCCGGAGCGGGGGCGGTTGCGGAATTTTCTCCTGGCCTCGATGCAGCGTTTCCTCCGCGACGGCCATCGCCGGCAGCAGCGGCTCCAGCGCGGGGGTGGCGTGACGCCGTGGTCCATTGATGGAGCGGCCGCCGAAGGTCTTTACGCCCGCGAGCCGGTCGAGAGGACGACGCCGGAAACACTGTATCACCGACGCTGGGCGCTTTCGCTGCTGGAACGCGCGCTGCTCGGTCTCCGTGAGGATTATGTCCGGCAGGGCAAGGGCGATCTCTTCGAGGCCCTCAAACCCGTCCTTACCGAAGATGCCGACACCCGCTTCGCGGCCGCCATCGGCGCGCGGCTCGGAATGTCTCCGGGCGCGGTGCGCGTGGCCGTCTGCCGCCTGCGCGCCCGTTACCGCCATCGCCTCCTCACCGAAGTGGCCGCTAGCATGGATGCCAAGACGGAAGCGGAGGTGGACGAGGAAATCGCCGCGCTCTTCCGGGCGCTGGG
>CAZQUC010000444.1:0-3728 GCA_964596095.1 uncultured Enterobacteriaceae bacterium | reverse complement strand
AGTGCGGAGGCTCGCCTCCGCTCTGCGGCAGTGGGGGGCTTGCCCCTCGAGGCGAGGAAGGTCGATCAGCCGTCGCCGAGGTGCCCGCTGGGTTCCATCACGCTGCCGCCGCCGCTTCTGATTCACCGGCAAGCCGGTGAGCGGCAGAGCGGAGGCGAGCCTCCGCACTCCAAAAGGCGTCAACGCGCCTGGGCTGATCGCTCAAGCTCGGCGGCGGCGCAGCATCGCCAGCGAGCCGATCGCCAGCAGACCCAGCGAGGCCGGCTCGGGAACGGCGGTGTATCCACCCGCCAACGGGCTGCCCCACTCCGGCGTCGGGTTCTCCTCGTTGCCGGCGGCGCTGGCATAGGCGAACGGATCGGCGGTGTTGTTGTTGTCCTCGTAGCCGAGCGTGCCGGTGCCGTCGAGGCCGTTGCGGTTGATCAGGGCGTCGCCTTGCTGGGGCGGGATGCCGTAGTTGGTGACGGTGAAATCATCGATCGTCAGCCACGTGGCCCGATAGGGAGAGACACCGTTGCCCGTGCCGACGGTAAATCCCACGGTCCAGATGGTCGTGGCTTCGGCATTGAGAAGATAAAGGCCGTCGCCGGGGGTGCTGTTATTGAGCTGGAAGACCCCGTCATCGGCCGGATCGGCCGTAACAATGGTCGAGAAAACGCGCTCGTCGGCCACGCCGCCGAGCCAGCGATTGGTGAATGCCACGCCATTCTGCGCGACGATGACATACCCGCCGGAAGGAATGGAAGCGCCGGTCGGGAAGGTGTAGAACGCCGAGGCGTTGTCCTTGAGGGTCCAGCCGGAGAGATCGACCGTGTCCGCGCCATAGTTGAAAAACTCAACCCATTCTTGTTCGAGGTCGGTGCCCCAGGGGTCGATCATAAACTCGGTAATGGCGACCGTGGTCGCCGACACGCCGGTCGCCGCGACCACCAGCGCCGCCGCGGCCGCCAGGATTTTGCTTTTCGCGTGGGATGGCTCAAACGGGCGTTGGGCCGCCGCGAGAGCAGAACGAACGGACGTTGTCGTTCCGGGAGAAAGGAGACTGGATTGTTTCATCATTTCGGTTTTTCGGTTGAGTGGACAGGTTGCTTTTTCGGGCACGGCAGCAACAAAAGGGCACAAGCCGCTCGCGTTCGAGGAAAGGCTCGTGACATTTTCGACGACTTGGCGGCCGGCTCCTTTTACTCATGGCTTCGTAGCCAAGGGATGCGCGGCGAGGCGGCGCCAGTCCGCGAGGAAGTCGCGATAAACGCGCGGGTGGGTGAGCCGGAGGAGGGTTTCATCGTTCCCGGTCAGGGCCGGACCGGTGTAATTGTGCGAGCCGGTGAGGACGATCTGTTTGCGCTCGCCTTCGTGGACCGCGTCGATGAGCAGGTATTTGGAGTGAACCACCGGCATCAGGGTGACCGGCACGCCGGCCGCGCGCAGGATGCTGATGATTTCGGCGCTGGTTTCCTGGGGATGGACGACGACGGAGACCACGCACCCACCCCGATGCAACGCGGCGAGGCGTTGCGCGATGGCGCGCCGGGGGCCGGTCCAGAAGGCCATGGCCACATGCAGCGAGCCGCCGCCGGCGGGGGTGATGGCATCGAGCTGCTCCACCACGGGATCGCCCGCGCCGGTCGAGCCGTTGGCGGCGGCGTGCGGGAAGAACCAGACCCGCGTCCCTGCCCCGCCCGCCACCGTGCGGTAGTAGTTGGCATTCGGCTGCCGGCTCGCGAGATCGTTCCAGTATCGAAGATAGGCGGCGTGCAGCGCAGCGTTGTCGCGGACGATCACAAAATTGTTGCCCATCGTGGTCTGGAGCGCGGTGAGGTTGGCCGACGATTGCACGACGACGTCGGTGGAGCCGTCGGCCAACGCGGAGAAGAGGAAGAACTTGTTGTGGTTGATGCGCCCGCTGCCGCCATGGCAGCCGCAGGGGCCGCCGGCGGCATCCCGGCAGATGACGACGCGGCCGGGCAGGGCGGCAAGCAGGAGCTCGACCGCCGGGTAATCGCTGCCCACCACCAGGCGGACATCCACGCCGCGCTGAAAGGCTGCGATGAAGGCCTCGGCCATGCGCGTCCGCGTCCAAGTGTAAACCGCGGCGCGCACCGTCGAGCCTGCCTCGGCCTGTTCGAGCAACCCGAGCAATCTGTCTTCGAGCGTGAGATCCGCCTCCTCGCCGCCGGGACCGGGCGCGCTGAAAAAGACTTCCTGACCGGGAGGGAGGGAGTCGTCTTCCTGCACGCGGAAAAAGCGGGCGCCGGGTTGGAGCGGAGCCTCAAAGTCCAGGCTGAAATCATCCGCTCGCCAGGACGCTCCGGCCACGTCGGTCCAGGAGCGCAACGTCTCACTTTCGCGCACGTGATAGGCGGCCCCCGGCAGCGTGGGCCAACGCAGGCGCGCGTGGCCGGGCGTTTCCGGCGGCAGGAGCAGCGTGGCGGCGATGTCTGCCGGGGTGTCGGAGGCCTCGACCCGCAGATCATCCACGGCCAGCCCGGCATCGAACCCGACGTCATCCGCGTCGGTCCAGCGAAGATACAAGGTCTGTCCCGGCGCCCAGCGCAGACCATCGAGCGTCGCGACGACCTCCCGGCTCCACGACGCGGTATTGCCGGAGCGCCGGCGATCGGGAGACGAGCCGCCCGCCACGCCGGTGACCGTGTCCGCGGCAGGGCTGACGGCGTCGAGCGACGGCTGCGGCGTGAGCGTCGGGTAGGTGAGGAAATTCGAGGGCGTGGCTCCGGCGGGATCGATCCCCCACGCAAAGGAGAGGCGGTCGGCGAAGGCGTTGGCCGTGCTCGTGCCCTGCGCCAGCCAGGTTTCCCGCCGGAAACGCAGCGTGACCCGCCGCCACGTCCGGTCGCCGGTATGGCGCAGGGCGACGCCGAACGCGCCCACCGTGCTACCGGAGGCCAGCGAACCCAGGGCGCGATCGGTCGATCCCTCGTCGCCGAAAGAATAGAACCGCCCGGTGGTGGAGGGCGTGGTGGCGAGGCTGATCTCCCCCGTGCCGGTGCCGCCCGCGCGCGCCACGAGCCAACCGGACACGCCGGGCACGGTGGCTTGTTCGCCGCGCGCGCCGGTGCCCGCCAGCCCATGAATGCCGGCCGCCGGCAGGGAATCGAAATTTTCCGCGTAGCTCCCCGTGAAGGGAAGCACCACGCCCGCTCCGGGCAGAGGAAGGAGCATGAGCAGCCAACCGCCCAGCCATCCAAAAACCAGCTTTTTCGACATACAAAATTGGAAGAGGGATGTTATTTTGAGATTCAGCGTCCCGTGACGCCTTCATGACATCCTCCCCCATTCTGCGGAGGTTCCCTGAGCGCCGGCATAAGAATATTGTCACAGAAATGTGACTCCAATGATCTGGCCATCCGACTTTTCCCATCCTGGTATGACAGGCATCCCCCCAACGGCCCGTCGCCGCCTGATTTCCATGAAACGATCGATCCCATCCAATGCTCTCCGTTGCCTCCTCGCGCTGGCGGGAGCCATTCCCTTTGCCGCCTCCGGAGAGGTGCTGATCACCGAAGTCCTCTTCAATGAATTGGGGGCGAATGTCGGCGGCGAATTCATCGAGATCTACAACAACGGCCCGGAGACGGTGAGCTTGCAAGGATGGAGCCTCGGCGACGAGGAGACCCAGGGAGCGCAGAGCTTGACGGAGGCGATGATGCTCTTTCCGGACGACGCGGTCATCGAGCCGGGACAGTTCCTGGTCATCGCGACGAATGCCT
>CAZQUC010000443.1:0-3732 GCA_964596095.1 uncultured Enterobacteriaceae bacterium | reverse complement strand
GGTTGATCGCATGATAGGTGTAATAGGCATCCAGATCCATGTTTTGGCGCCAGAAAGAAACTTGCCGCCCGGTCGTGCCGGTGGACTGGTTGTTGAAGGTCGTCCAGTCGCCGTGGTTGGCGGGCAGCGTTTCGGCCTGGCCCTTCTGCTCGATGCCACCGTCCAGCTTATAAACATTGCCTTCGGCCAATCCGTGCTCCTGCCACCAATCGCGCTCGTAATCCTCCATGCCCAGATAGAGCCCCCACAGATCGCCCTCGTATTGGTTGGTCTCATGGGTCTCCACCGCGCCGTCGATGACGCGGAAATGGAGATAGAAGGTCTTGATCGACGGGGTGCCCGCAAGGGCATAAAGTTTGGCGGAGACGGTTTCATCCAGCCCGGCCATGCCGCGGTTGACCGACGCCCAGGGCGTAGCGCAGGCGGAAAAGCTGAACCCGCCACGCGCCTGATCCCACGGCCGGCCGAGATTGTCATAGACCGTGACATCCCGCGCGCGGTTGAAGTTGAACCGCCATTTGTTTTTCCCCGTGTTATAGGCCGAGGCGGCGCCGCGGTTGGAGAACTGCATGTGGTCGAAGATCCGGCCGTTGGCGATCATCGTGCCGTAAAACCGTCTGCTGTCATAGGAGCTGTTGGTCTGGCTGTTGGTCACATCGGCGGCCCGCGCGAGGAGATGATAGGTTTGCAGGGAGCGCATGAAGTCCGCGGAGTAAGTCTCCGCCGGCGTGGCCGCGCCCGCCGCGTCGGCCGTGCGCCGGAACGCCCCCTTCCATTCGGGAACCCCGTTGTAGCAAAAATAGGCGAAGTTCGGCTGCTCGTCGTCGGGATACGGCACGGTGACGCGGCTCGGCGTGCCCGCCTGATCGATGGCGGTGAGACGATAGCGGATCAACCGGCGGTGGACCTGCTCCGCCGCGGGGATGGTCACCGAATAGATGTCATCCCCGGCCTGGGCGTCGCCGTTCTGGCCGTCGTCGCGCATCTCCAGCGTGGTCCAATTGGCCGGATCGCTGTAGGCCGGATTGGGCGCGATGGCGGTGGCGCTGGTCCGCAATTGGAGCGGGATGTAGCTTCCCGGTTCGACTTTCTGATAACTCAGCGTCACCGCGCCCACGCCATCGGGATCGGTGATTTTCGCTGTAATGACGACCGGCGTATTGGCCGCCGGCTGCTCCGGCGTGTGGGTCACTTGGCGGATGGCCGGCGGCGCCAGCACGGAATACATACTGTTGCGCCGGCCCGGCGTGGGGTTCTTCACCGCCCCGGTCGCGCCACTGCCCGCTTCGAGATCGAAGCGGAAATCCGAGCCGGTGATCGCCTGGTTGAAGGCTTGCACCGCCAGCACGTTGGCGCCGGCGCGCAAAAGACTCCGCGCCTCGGCCACTGTGATTGCCACCGCCGTCCCGCCATTGGCGGGGGCGGAACTTGGGGACTCCGCGTTATAGGCCGGCTCGGCCGGCGCACGGGTGCGCCCCACTTCCGTGCCGTTGAGCCAGACGATGGCGCCGTCATCAGCGAACAGGCGCAGGCGCAACGTGTCCACGAACTGATCCTCCGTCAGCGTGAACGGATAGCGGAAATACACCGAACTGTAGCCCTCGGGTCCGCCCGTGACCTGCCGCATGTCGCTCAAGATCGTGCCCCAAGTCACCCCCGTAATGCCGAATCCGAACGGGGCCGTGCCGCCCTCGGGCGTCGCCTCGGAAAACCATGTCGCATCCTCGACAAACCCGGGCTGCCGCCAAGCCTCAATGGGAGTGGAAGCCTCCGAGGTCCCCTTGCGCCAATGCCAGCCGCCGCTGCCCAAAGCGATGGGCGGGAACGGCGAGCCCGACGCCCGCCACGAGCCCGCCAGTGTGCGGTCCAGCCCCGGATGGATCAATTCCATCGACTCCCCTCCCCCTTTGGCCGCCGTCGGCCAAGGAAAGCCCGCCTGGTAATCCAGCACGTCCGCCTCCGCGCCCACAGCGTTCAACAGGCGGATTTGCCCCGAGTTCCGCTTCAACACCCCGGTCCACGGCCCCAGCGCGGTCACCCCCGTAAACTGGGCGGTGAAATGCTCGGGATTTTGCGCCACGCACACGTAGCCCCCGGCCGCGATCGACGCGCCCGCCGGAAAGAGGAAACTCACGCCATCGCCGCCGATCCGCCAGCCGGAGAGATCCACCGCCGTGGCCGTCGGGTTGTGCAATTCGATGAATTCCACCGCCTTGGTGGCGGGAAGATATTCATTGGTCGTATTCGGCCGTGCCGGATCCTTGTTCGGCCGCTGATACAACACCTCATTGATGAGGACCTGCCCGCCGGCCCACCCACCCGCGAGCAAAACCCATCCCGCGGCCCAGGCCCACTGACGCCATAAACGGCCGGTGCGTCCTCCGGCAACGACCGGTGGCGTGGAGCGACAAGAAAAGGATTTTTGCATGATTTAGAGTGGGATGTTGGCTGATTGTGACAATTCCGAAAGACAGAACACAACCGGAAAAACCCGTCATACAGCACTTTTTTCACCCTCCGAACGCAAGTGATCATCGAATTGTAAGGTTTGGGCAGGCCGGCGCAAACACCTCTCTTCGGTGATTTCCCGCGGTTTTACGCGAGGACGCCGCCAGCCGGGAATACCACTTGCGGCCCGGCCAAGCACGCTTAAACTGAAGGCTGGATTGCCAAAAGGGGAGCGCCCCGGCCACCAGAGAGAATGTCTTCATCACAGCGATGCCCACCGGCCGCGAAAATTCTCACCTTATGACCCCGTTCACACCCACCCGGTGCTTGGACGGTTCCCGCGCCCCCCTGATCTCCACGGATTTCCGCATGGATCAAACATCCGTCCACCCTTCAGGTGATCGGATCGGATTTGGCAGCCCACCCGGCGAGAACGGCTCCGAACGCTCCCGGCCCCCCGCCCCGCAAGCGGTGGCCGGAGCACCCGTTCCCGGAATCCTCAGCCATGGCGCGCTTTCCGGCCGCCATTTCCATCCATTCGTTACCCATGAGTCAAACTTCATCCTCACCCCGCCGCCGTCAGCGTGGGGGCCGTCCACGCCAACGCTCGCCTCGCGGAGGTAATTCTTCCCGCCAGGACCATCGCGACCACGACACCTTCCCGCGCCCCCGCGCCACCGCCCCCTCGCCCGGTCTGTGGCAAAAAATCCTGGGCTTTTTCGGTCTCGGCCGCAAGAAACCGGCCACCCGCGCCGCCCGCGCCCGCTCCGGCGCCGAATCCCCCCGCCCGGCCAAAACGCCGGCCCCCGTGTCGTCGAAACCGCGCGAAGAGCGCCCGGCCCGCGCGCCGCGCCCCCTGATGCTGCATGAGATCACCAACGGCCGGCTTTATGTGGGCAATCTTTCCTACGACGTGGCCGAGAGCGACCTGTTCGATCTGTTCAGCGGCTTCGGCAAAGTGAAACAAACCGAAGTGGTCTGCCATCGCCAGACCCAACGCTCGAAAGGCTTCGGCTTCGTCGAAATGCTCAGCGTCGATGAGGCCCGCCGCGCCGCGGAAGAACTCCACGACAAGGAATTCATGGGCCGCAAATTGCTCGTCACCGGCGCGAAAAACGACGCGCCGCCGGCGCGCGAATCCGCTCCAGAATCCGCGCCGTCCGAAACACCCTTGGCGGACGCCTCCGAAGCCGCCGCCTGAGCGGCGACATATGGGCGGTGGGTTTCCACCGCTTTGGATTCGAGCGGCGAGGAAGCGGCGAAAGGGAGAAAAACATTCGAACC
>CAZQUC010000442.1:0-3747 GCA_964596095.1 uncultured Enterobacteriaceae bacterium | reverse complement strand
GGCCGGCCGTTTCGCACAGAATCTCCGCGAGCCGCCGCGCGGTGCCGCTGGGGGAGTCGATCTTCTGGTTGTGGTGCATTTCCACCACTTCGAGATCGAAATCCGGTCCGAGGATTTCCGCCGCGCGGCGGGTCAGCCAGAACAAGGTATTTACCCCCACGGAGAAATTCGGCGCGAAGACCACCGGCAACGTCGCCGCCGCTTCGCGGATCGCCGCCAGCTCGGACGGCTCGTGACCCGTCGTGCCGATGACGAGCGGTTTGCCTTCGCGCGCGCAAGCCGCGGCCAGCTCCGGCGTGAAGCCATGGAAGCTGAAATCGATCACCGCCTCGCAGGCCGCCAGTGCGGGCGCGAGCGGGTCGCCGGCATCGATCTGCGCGGCGACGGTGACGGCGCCATCCGCGGCCGCGCAGGCGGCCACGGCGAGCCCCATGCGGCCGCGGCAGCCGGTCACGAGCAGGGACAAGGGTTGGGTGGACAAAACATCGGACATGATCCCCGCCGTTTAACGCAGAGTCGCCGGAGGGGCAAATGATGTCCGCCGCCCGCTCAGGGGAGGAAGCGGGCGTAGTCGGATTGAAAGCGCTCTTCGGTAATCGCTTTGATCGACCCGCCCACATGGCCGACGGCGCGCAGGCCATGCGGCGCCACGGGCGCGGCGAGGATGACTTCATTGGGGGAAGCCTGACTGGTGAGACCGGGGCGATAGAGAAAGGTGGAACCGGGCGCGAGGGTGGACTCGATGGCTTCCGCCTCCAGCACGCCACTCTCGGCCAGCACCGCGAGAGATTCAGGGAAACGTCCGTCGTGGTCCGAGGCGTATAACAGGCAGCCGGTGAAGGCGCCTTTGATCCGCTGCGATTCCGTGGACATCATGGCATCCACTCGTGCGCTGTTGAAGACAGGAAGAACGACGGCATACACGATGAGGCCCACGATGAGAATGCCGAAGACAAGGCTCCAAATCGCCTGGGCGGAGGTCTTCGTGTTTTCAAGGCTCGGGGGCGAAGGAGTCATGCAATCAGGGATGGGGGAACGGAAATTTGTGAGAGAGACGAGAGGGGCTATGTTCTGTTTTTCGTTGATGAAGAGACTGTTGTCAATCAGGGAAGGCGTTTCGTGCGCGTGATCCTGCCGTGTGCGGAGTGGGGGCGCTTTCAGCGAGTCCCTTTTCGTCAACCGCTTATGGAATACGTTCCGGGAAATAAAAATAACGACACTCTCGACCTATTCACCTTCAATGAAGAATAACCGGACCGTCGTGAATGCGGGGCGCCAAAAGCGGATGGCGCAAAGAAGTGACAATAGAGGACGTTTCGGAAACGCGGCGCCGGCCGGAAGGCAGGTCGATAGCAGTGGGGGCGGGAGCGTCCCGGTGACGCGTTGAACGCATGGTGAGGAGCGCAGGGAAGCGATTTTAATTGGCAAAAGACTCGCCATCAGGCCGCCGAGTATGCGAAGCGCCGCCCGTGGGCGCAAGGTGAAGCGGGTGTTTTTCGCCGGGTCGCGTTCAGCACGCCAGGATCAAGGCTGCTGACGTCCGCCTGCGCCGCGGGTCTCGTGAATCTGGACTCGTTCTATTACCTCGTCTCTGAATACAGAACGAGTCTGGCTGATATTGGCTTGAAGGCCCTCGGCTTGAAGGGCGGCGCGGGCTTGCTCGGGCTGGGACAGCATCCATTTCACGCCGGCGGTCACCAGTGATTCCGACCGCAGCGAAGGGTCTTGGATCGTCTTCGCCCAAGCGAAGCCGGATTCAGGATCGACGTCGGTGATGCCTTTCACGAACGAAGCGGCAGCTTGGTCATAACCAGACGTGCCGGTCTGCGTGCCCAGCCATTGCCCGGCGGCGTTGGGATCGGCCTCGGCCCACGAATACACTGCGGCCCCCAGCGGGGAGTTCCATCCGTCGCCACGAGTCCGGATTTCCGGATGAGCCAGCGCCCATTCGATGGCGGTGGGCGGGTCCGTTTTGACCCATGCCTGGAGAATGTCCTTCACTCCCCCGCCACCGGCCCATGGCTGGCCGGCATGGTCGTCCAGCCATTGCCGCGCCTGCGCCAGATCGGTCTTGGCCAGGTGGCTCGCGATGTCGTTGAACGCGCGCTGCTGATAGCTTGGATCTTGTTCGTTGGGCGTCATGGAAGCGAACCACTCTTTGGCTCCCTCGATCCCTCGCGTCGTGACGTATTGGCGAAAGAGATTTTCGATCATGTCTTTGCGCGCCTCGCTGGACGGGCGGGTTTCGACCCAGCGTGCGGCGGCGTCCAGATCTTGCACGGCCCAGCCTTCGGCGAGACCTCTCGCGAGCGTCTCGGCGGCCTCGCCAGCCGGTTGAGTTTCCAGCCAGGCGAGGGCGGCATGCGGATCGCGTGCGGCCCAGCCGGACAGCACGGTGGCCCTTTTTTGAGCAATGACGTGGTGCTTTTCCATGACAGCGAGGGGACCCGGACCATCGACTCCTCCCCAGGCTCTCAGAAATAACCGGGCCTCCTCCTGCAGAGATGCGCCTGCATCGGTGAGTTTCGCGAACAACCCGGCCACGGCGGGAGCTTCGTCCGCGGACATCGTTTGCAGGAAGGCAGTGAAGGCGCTGAGCCGCTTCACGGGATCCTGTTCTTTGAGAATTTTTTCGAGACCGGCGACTCCATCACTCGCCACCGTGGCCACGGCTGCTTCTACCGCGCTCGCCGCAGCCGCCGGTCGTGCCACGGGTGAGCGCGGCGCGGCCGCCGCCACGCGTTCCTCCGCCTGGACGAGCCGGTGGCTCAGCTCGTCGATCAACTTGGCCTGCCGGTGGATGGTGTGTTGCTGGAAGCAGAGGGGCAAGGCCAGCACGAGGCCGATGCCGGCGGCGGTGAGAGTGAGTTTCGTTTTGGTCGTCATCAGAGTCAGGGTTGAAAAAAATGTCGCCGCTACGCCACCCGCCGTGGCCACCGAAGTCAGCGCGAGCGGCGTCACGGCCGACGCCAGTCCGGCGGGCGCGGCGGTGACGGCCGAGGTCGCGAGCACCGAGCCGAGCGCGCCCGCGGTGCTGGTGATGCCGCGGCGCGCGAGTTCGGCGCGGAGCCGTTGCAAGGCGCGGGCGACGCGTTTTTGCGCCGTGTCCTCGGTGGCCCCGAGCGCCGCGCCGACTTCGCGCAGGTTGCGGCGTTCGTAGAAGCGCAGCACGAGCGCGTCACGATCCCTCCGCGGCAGCTTCGCCAGCGCCTCATCCAACACCGGCGCCAGCTCCGTCCACAGATCGTCCGCGGCCGGGGGCGAAGCGTCGTCAAAATGCCGGGCCGCCTCCTGCTCGTGCCGGCGGCGGCGGGATTCCGCGCGGCGGATTTCGGAGGATTTGTAAACCGCGCAGCGATGCAGCCACCCGCCCGGCGTCGTGCCCTGGGGCAGCGAGCCCGCCTTGCGCGCCAACTCGCAAAACACCGCTTGCGTCACCTCCTGCGCCCAGTCCGCACGGCCGCCACACCGTCGCAGGGCCACGGCATACACATGGTCGAGATGCGCCTCCACCACTTCGCGGAACGCCGCTTCCGAGCGGTCGTCGCGATACCGATCCAATGCTGAGCGGGATTCCAGAGACATGACGCAACCTTCACCCTTCTATGGCCGGCGCGTCGTCAAACCCGACAGAAAAATTCCCCGCCACTCACGCCAACCCCGCGCCGGGATAATTGTCGTGATAGCCGGTATGCTGCTCCCATTGGATCTTGGAGGCGATGAGATGGGCGCGCATGTTTTGCGCGG
>CAZQUC010000441.1:0-3750 GCA_964596095.1 uncultured Enterobacteriaceae bacterium | reverse complement strand
GGGTTCTACCGCTTCCTCGGTCTGACGCCCGGCGACTATGCGGTGCGGCAGCTTCACCCCGCCGGGCAAACCGTGCCTCCCCCCGAACCCGGACGCCTCTCCGTGACGGTGACCGCCGGAACGGTCAAAGATGGCAACGATTTCGTGAACGCCTTCGCCGATCTGGAGCTGGAACTCGTGGATTTTCATAACAAGGCGCCGGTCGGAAAAATCCATCCCATCACGGTGAAGGTGAGGAACGGGGGCGGCGCGCCGGCATCGGACGTGGTGGTCACCATCCGCGAACTGCCGGACGTCGCCTTCCATAGATATAAAATAAGGCTCGAAGGCACCGCTGCGTTTCCTTTCGAAGTCAGCAGAGTCGGTGGCATTCATCCCCAGGCGACGGTGACGCTGGGTAGCCTGCCGCCGGGGGAGGAAAAGCAATTCGTCTTCCACATCGACGTCTTCGACCTGCCCCCCGACCCACTGCAACCGATCGAGGAAGCTCTCACCAGCCGGCTGCGTTTCGAGAGCCGGACGAGCACGGCGGAAACGCGTCTGGACAACAACCACACGGAGGTCGGGCTCCTCCGTGTCAGCCCGCCCGCGTTCGAGATCGGGGCGCCGCCGCCGGGCGAAGCCCTCAACATCATCATTACCTGGCCGGAGAGCTACGGGGAGGGGGTCACGCTGGAAACCAGCCCCACGCTCGACAACTTCCGCCCTTGGCTCGGGCCGATCAATACGGAGGGCGGCTGGAGCAAGGTGGAGGCCACGCCGGCTCAAGTGTATGAGTCCTACCACGGAGCACCGCCACCCGCCGGAGCCACTCCGGCGCCCGAATTCCACTTCCGGCTGATCATCTCCTTCTAGTGAAGAAGAAGCCTGGGCGCCCCACCGAAGGGGGGCGCCCTGCTTTGCTTTTTGGAAGCGAGCGTCCTTTTCGAAAGAGATATGACGCTCTTGGCGCGGAACCTTGACTCACTCTTTCGTGGCCGCAGGGAAAAGATGCCCGTAGCGGGCGCGCAAGAAGTCAAGATCACGATGGCTGGTGACCGACTCCATGCGGAGATCCTTATCGGTGGGCGCGCCGGGATCGCGGATGGTTTCTTGTTCCATCAAATCGGTCCAACCGTTGCTTTGACCTTCCATCCACAAGCGCGTCCAGTGCGTGCCGCGATCCGGGAACCAGCGGTGGGTATAGGGCTGGCTGAGCGCCCAGGCCATCGAAGGGCCGACCACGTCGGCAAGGGAGCGGCGGAACTCGCGGCTGATTTCCCGATAGTCCTCCGGCGACGGCTCGATGACGACGGATTGGTTGCCTTCGTCATCGGTGTCGAGGCGCGAGTGCTGCTTCTCCCAAGCCAGAAAGCCCTCCAGCGCGGTGGAGAACGCCTGCTCCACTTTTTCTTGCGCGGCGGGATCGAGTTTCAACCCCAGTCGCCGAGGATCAAAGCTCAAGGTCTGATGATGGAAGAAATCGCCCTTGAGCACATGGGTTTGGTTGGCGGGCAGGGAGATTGTATCCAACCGCCCCGTTTCGATGAAACGCTCCGTGAGATCGGCTTCCGACGTGTGGGCCTCGGCCGGCAACGAAGAGGAGGCGAGTGTGGGAGAGCGCAAACCAGCGAGAGGCAAGGCTGCCGGATCAGCGCGTTCCATCGTGGCTGCGGCGGGCGAGGTTCGGCGATTGATAGCGGACAGTCCCCATCCCAGCGCCAAGCCGGAAATTACCAGCCAATAAACGAGTCGCTCGCGGCGATGGACGGGAGATGAAGCGGGCGAGGCGGACATGGCGTTGGTTTGACAATCGGGAAGCAACCCGACGCTCAAGAATCAACGCACGGGCATCTCGGAGGAAAGTGGTTTTTCCCCGCGCAGGCGTCGGCCGATCTCGCTGGTCAGCCACAGGTAGTGGTCCGAGGGCAATCCTTCGTAGGTCATGAAGGCGCTTTCTCCCACGGGCGTGTGTTGCCCGGCTTTGAAAATGGCGGTGGCTTCATCGACTTCGTCGAACATGGCCACGTAGAGCGCGGTGGCGCCGCCTTGCAGGCAGGCGGCGGCCTGGCTCCAGAGAAACCGGCCGCCGTGACGTGGGATGGCATTCAGTTTGGCCTGGCGGCCGCGGGTTTTTTCCAGGTTTTGCCAACTGAAGCCGGGAAAGATGACCGGGAGATACGCGCGATTTTTCTCCTGGCACCAGGCCAGATCCTCGCGCACGCGCTCGGGGATTTCTTTCGCGGCGGCGTCCGGGCTGGCGTAGCGGCCCACCGACCACGGGCTGAGCACGTCGGCCTGGCGCAGCACGTCGTGCAGTTCCGGATCGCTCACGGTGTCGCGATTGAGATCGCGCCAGTAATACGGGATGCCGAGCATGACGGCGTTGCCGCCATATTCGGGATCGTGCTGGAGGAAGTCCACCAACCGCCGGCATTCCTCCAACGTGTAACGGCGGCCGTCGGAAAACCCCACGCCCCACACGGCGACCAAGGGTTTGCCCTGGTGATGCAGATAACCGGCCTCGTGGCGGAGGCGGGCATCGCGGACGAGGCGTTTCCAGTCTTCGCTGACGACCTCGAAGAGCCGTCCTTCGCGCAGACCGGAGAGATCATACATCACCGCCCAGGCCCGGCCGTGAGCGTGCGCACCGCGGCGGGCATGGCGCAGCACGGTATTGACGAAGTCATACGACTGGGGCGAGCGCAGGGCGACGGCGAAGCGTTGCACGAACGCGCCGTCGATGCCGTAATCCTTCATCCACCGGAAATGGCGCTCGACGGTTTTTTCGTGGTAAGAGCTGAAAAGTGGGGCGGGGGAGTCGTCCGCGAAACGGAAACGCGACGGGTATTTTTCGTCGTCGTTCAATTCGCTGAGATCGGGCCAGAGGTCGAAGGTGCATTTTCCCGGTCCGAGGTCGGCGCCGCCATAGTGCCGCCAGCCGAGGCCGGAGCCATCGCCTTCCGTGCCGAACCAACCTTGGTAGCCGGTGAGCACTTTGCGGTCGAGTTCGGGACGGGGGGCGGTGTCCGGGGCGGCGGCTTCGGGCAAGGGTTGCAGGCGGGCGTGGGCTTCCTCCCAAGTCGTGGCGACCTCGGCGGGGCATCGTGAGAGAACCGGCAGGCTGCTCACGGCGAGCGCGAGGAGTCCTTGGCGGATCAGTCGGATCAATATGAACGTGCCGCGGGTCATGCGGGGAAGATCACGGGGCGCACGTGGTCGGGCAAGACGGGGCTTGCCTGATCCGCCGGCCCCGCAAATCGCGGATGACAAACGGCGTTCACGCTCTTGAATCGAATCTCCGACTCAGTTCAGGAACACGATTATGGCCGATCAATGGTATTATTCCCGTCATAACGCGCAGCAAGGACCGGTGTCGCCGGCCGAATTGCTGGCGTTGGAAAAAGCCGGTTTCGTGCAAGGCCCGACGCTGGTCTGGAAAAGCGGCCTCGCGGCCTGGCAGCCATGGGCGGGGATGGCCGACACGGTGCGGGCGGAGGTGGCGGCCTCCGGCGCTTCGGCCGAGGAGCTGGCGGTGTGCGCGTATTCGGGGGTGGTGCGGCCGGTGTCCCAAATGGTGAAATACGGCGACCGCTACGTGGCGGCGGAATCCAAGGACGCCTTCGTGCAATCACTGACCGAAGGCGCGCGCGTGGGCTCGATGGCGGGATCGAGTGAGGTGCGGTTGGTGGGGTTCTGGTGGCGGGCGCTTTGCCTCATCATCGACACCATATGCCTTATCGTTGTCTCCACGATTTGTTATATTCCTTA
>CAZQUC010000440.1:0-3756 GCA_964596095.1 uncultured Enterobacteriaceae bacterium | reverse complement strand
CCCGCCCACCGCGGAGGACGCGCCCCGGCGTCGTGACGGGTGACGTTTCTTCAAAAGCCCCCCTTTCTCTCCACGCCGGCAGTCACGCTCTTTCTGAAAAGCACGCGTCTTCCGCAAACACGCGCCCTCCGCGGTGGGCGGGACGCCCCCGCCACGCGGCTCAATGCCACAACGGCGCGACGGAGCGGAACTCCGAAGGATGGCCGTTGATGCCGTTCCAGAGGAGGATGACGTGGCAGCACTCGTGCTTGAGCGTGCGCTCGTCCCACGTGCCGTCGGGCAGCAGCGCGATGATGAGCACGACGGGCCGGTTGCGCCCGGTGAAAAGCGTCAACCCGCCGGAGCGGTCGCGGGTATTGCTCTGCGACGCGTAAAAAGGGACGCCGAGGCGATCCTTGCGCACCGCGGGCGCGGTCTTGATGAGGACATCCCCGCTGAAGCCCAACTTGCGGCGCTGGAAAAACGAGGAGAACACATACGACTCCAGATGCTTCTTCACCTGCGCCTCCAGCTCGGGATGCCCCGAGGGCAGCACGCGGAAGGTGTTGGGAATGCCGACGGTCCGGCGGAAACTGGTGCAGCCGAGGACGGCGCACAGCCCGAGCAGGAAGAGCAAGGAAATCACTCGCGGAAGGGAATGTCGCATGGCATCGACTCTGGCGGTCGGTCGGTCGGGGCACAAGCTTTTTGGACACTCCACCGCCGTTCTTTCCTTCACCATCCACGACACCTCATGCGCGGTTGTTTTTTCGGTTGCTTCCGGCTCGTTCCGTTGCTTGGCCTCGCGGCGTGCCAGACAGCGCGTCCGCCGGGAGCGCCGCCGGCCATTCCCGCGGTCTCTCCCGCCGCGCCGGCTCCCACGCCCGCCCTCCTCACCGGAGCGGTCGTCTTCGATGGTCTCACGGAACCGCAACTCGCCGACTTCCGCGTCATCCCCGAGGAAGGGCTCGCCTTGTTCACGCCACGGAACCAACGCTACGACGCGGTCGATGGCTTCTGGTGGCGACCGCGGCGGGGCGAGTGGTTCAAAATTCCCGGCGGCGTTGAAGTGAGGGTTTCCTTCCCGCCCGGCGCGCAGGGGGCTCCGGCGTTCGAGACGCAGATGCTCCCGACCGCCGAATTTTACCTGCGCCTCAAAGGCCCCGCGGCCGCGCCGGGCTGGCATCGCGACGTCGGCGCCACGGCCCATCCGACGGACGATCCGTTCTAAAGTTTATGCGGATGGGCAGGACGGCCCCCCCTTCTTGGATGCTGCCGCACTCAGTTGATTCCGGTCGGACGGGCCGTGGTGTCGGCGTTGGCCGGAGCGGGCGGGGAGGGCGGGAGCGGGCCGCTGCCGAGCGCGTCGTGGAAAAATTCCATCATGCGCTCCCGATTCAATGACACATGGCCTTGGTCGGGGCCGACCTGGACATCGAAGCTTTTGCCCTCGCGTTGCAACGCGGCGATGAGTTGCAGGGAGTTGGAGGGATGCACGTTGTTGTCCGCCGTGCCGTAGAAGATCATCAGCCGGCCGCGCAGGTCTTTCGCGTAAGTCATGGGGCTGGCGGCGTCGTAGCCCTCCTTGTTTTCCGAGGGGAGGCCGAGATAGCGCTCGGTGTAGATGGTGTCGTAATTGCGGAAATCCATCACCGCGGAGGACGCGCAGGCCGCCTGGAAAATATCGGGATGGCGCAACAGGCACAGCGCCGAGGCGGTGCCGCCATAGGACGTGCCGAAGGCGCCGACGCGCGTGCCGTCCACATAGGGGCGCTCGCGCAGGGCCTTCACGCCGGCGGCGAGATCATCGATCTCCACGCGGCCGAGCTTTTGGTAGATGGCGTCGAGAAATTTTTTCCCGCGCCCGGCGGCGGAGCGGGCATCCACGGTGGCGACGAGGAAGCCCAATTCCGTGAGCGTCGAAGGCGTGACAAAGGTTTCGCTCGCGCCGTTGGTGGCCGGGCCGGCATACACGCTCAGCAGCAGCGGCCACTGCTGGGCGGGATCGAACGAGGTCGGGAAGTGCAGCAGGCCGTGCAGTTCCGTTTCGCCATCGGCGGCCGGGAAGGTGAAGAGTTCCGCGTGTTTCAGCCCGAGTTCGTTCCACTTCGTGAGGTCGCTGGCGGCGAGGTCGGCCACCGGCTCGCCTTCGGTGGTGAGGAGATGCAGCGACGCGGGCTGGTCGTGGGTTTGCCGGGTGTCGAGGAAATGGCGGCCGTCGGGCGCGATGTCCACGCGGTGGTCGAAGGCCGGGTCGGTGAGCCGCCGGTCGCCGGCGCCGTCGAGCGCCACGCGATGCAACTGCCGCTTCATGTGGTTGTCGCCGCTGCGCGCGAGGTAATACAGACAGCCGGCGGCCTCATCGACACGCACAATCCCCGCGGTTTCGAAGGCGTGCTCCGTCAGCGTGGCGAGGAGCTGGCCGGCGAGGTCGTAGAGATAATAGTTGGCCCAACCGGTGCGCTCCGAGGCGTGGATGAACCGGCGGCCGTCTTTGAGGAAATGCAGCGTGGCCAGATCGGGATCGACCCAGCTTGCGAGCCATTCCTCACGCAGGATGACGCGGCATTGGCCCGTGGCGGGATCGGCGGCGCACAGCTCCATCGCCTTCTGCCGGCGGTCCATGCGGTGGAAGAGCAATTCCTGGCCATCCGGCGACCACATCACGCCGAAGAGGTAGTGGCCCATCACGTCATCATCGAAAGGCTTACCGTCACGCGCGTCCACGGTCAGCGTCTGCCGGGTGTCGAGGTCGTAGATGAGCAGATCGACCTGTGGGTTGGCCTCGCCGGTCTTGGTATAGGGCTCGATGTCGAGCGTGGGGTGGCGCTTCGTGTGGTCGAGGGTGAGGAAATAATCCGGCACGCTTTTTTCGTCGAAGCGGTAAAAGGCCAGGCGGCGGCCATTGGGCGACCACCAGAGCGCGGTCTTTTGCCGCAACTCTTCGCCATAGGTCCAGTTCGCCGTGCCGTAGCGCAGGCGGTTGGCGTCGGTGGCATCGGTGGTGACGGCCGTTTCGCCGCCGTGCGCCCCGCCGCCGAGGTAAAGATTTCGCGCCCGATGCCAGGCGGTCATCGTGCCGTCGGGTGACACGCTGACGGGAAACTGCCGCCCGCGGTCGGGACGCTCCCAGGTTTCGCGCCGGGCGCGGGTGCGGTCGGCCGCCTGCACCGAGGAATGCTCGGCTTTGGCGAGCGCCGGTCCCACGTCCTCCGCCTGCCGGAGGGCCACGTCATAGCGCCATTGCCGGTCGTCTTTCACATACTCGATCATCGCGCCGCCGTCCTTCCAGGTCACCGCGGTGGCTCCCCGCTTGACCGCTTCTCGCGCCGCTTTTTTCACCGTCTCATAGTGTTGGTAGGTGGGCAGAGACTTCAGCCGGTCCTGCGCCATAGCGGAAGGAGCGGCGACGAGCGCGATGGCAAGGCTGGCGCGAAAAAGCGAACGAAGAAACAAACGCGAAGTCATGATGATGATGGCGGCGGCGGTGTCCGGATTGGGATGGCTCGTCGCCGGATACCATGCGCGTGTTTTCGGCAAATGCGACGAGGATCAACAAGCCAGCGGGCCGGAGAGCCCGACTTTTGCCCGCACCGACCGCGGGCGGATTTTTCATGGCGGGAGGCCGGTTTCCGCCTACACTCGCCGCCGCATGAGTTCCGACTCCACCGCCTCCGCCACTCCCAAGGCGTCGCTTTTCGACACCGCGTTGACTCGTTCGCTCCGTCAGGCGGGCGGCTTGCTCATCCGCTGGGCGCGCGAGCAACCGCTGGCCAC
>CAZQUC010000439.1:0-3759 GCA_964596095.1 uncultured Enterobacteriaceae bacterium | reverse complement strand
TACGCGGCGGCGGACGGCTCGCGGGTGCCCGCGTATTTGTGCGTGCCCAAGGCCGCGCTGGAGGAGCGCCCCGCGCCCGCCGTGCTGTGTTTGCACCCGACCGATGATCGCGTCGGCTGCGGCGTGGTGGTCGGGCTGGGCGGCAAGGAAAACCGCGCCTATGCGGCGGAATTGGCGGAGCGCGGCTTCGTGACCCTCGCGCCGGGTTACCCGCATTTGGCCGGCTACCAGCCGGATTTCGCGGCGCAAGGATTCGCCAGTGGCACGATGAAAGCCGTGGCGGACAATCGCCGCGGGCTCGACCTGCTGGCCTCGCTGCCGTTCGTCAACGCGCGGCCGGGCTTCGCGGCCATCGGGCATTCGCTGGGCGGCCACAACAGTATCTTCACCTCGGTGATGGATGAGCGGATCAAGGCGGTGGTCACCAGTTGCGGGTTCGATTCCTTCCTGGACTACAAAAACGGCGACCTGCGCGGCTGGACGCAGGATCGTTACATGGCCGCGCTGCGCCCCTTCGTGGGCCGCCCCGTGGACGTGCCGTTCGATTTTTATGAGCTACTCGCCGCGCTTGCGCCGCGCCCTGTTTTCATCAATGCGCCGCGTGGCGACGACAATTTCCACTGGCGCAGCGTCCGCCGCATCGAGATGGCGGCCCGCGCTGTCTATCGGCTGCATGGCGCGCCGGAGCGGCTGCGGGTTCATTATCCCGAGGCGGGGCACGATTTTCCGGAGGAGCAGCGGGCGGCGGCGTATGCCTTGATCGAAGAGGTGCTCGGACGGCCCTGAGGCGGGGCATGGATGGGATGGACGATAAGGCCGGCGCTTCCGCGCGCCCGCGCCCCCTTGCAGAGGCCGCCGGCGCGCGTTAGGGGGAGCCTCCATTCCATTATCCCATTATCATGTCCGAAAAAATTCGTGTTCTTTGCGTGGGCGCGGGCCATATGGGCCGCTCGCACGCCTTGGCCTACCACCGGTTGCCGCAATTCGAGATCTGCGGGATCGTCACCCGTTCGGCCGCCAGCCGTGGCAAGCTCAATGCCGAACTCGGCGGCGGCTATGCGGAATATGGCGACTATTATGAAGCTCTCGCCGCCACCAAGCCCGACGCGGTCAGTATCTCCACCTACCCGGACACCCACGCGCCGTATGCCGAGGCTGCCTTCGCCGCCGGCGCCCACGTCTTCATCGAAAAACCGCTCGCGGAAACCGTTGCCGAAGCCGAGCGCATCGTCGCCGCCGCCCGCGCCACGGGCAAGAAACTCGTCATCGGCTACATCCTGCGCCACCACCCGAGCTGGATCAAATTCATCGAAGTCGCGAAGACCCTCGGCAAGCCGCTGGTCATGCGCATGAACCTCAACCAGCAATCGTTCGGCGACAATTGGAAGACGCACCAGGCGCTCATGTCCTCCATTTCGCCGATCGTGGATTGCGGCGTGCATTACGTCGATGTCATGTGCCGCATGACGGGCGCGAAACCGGTGCGCGTCTCCGGTCTCGGCGCGCGGCTCACCGACGAGCTGCCCGAGGGCAAGATCAACTACGGCCACCTCCAGGTGACCTTCGACGACGGCTCCGTCGGCTGGTATGAGGCCGGCTGGGGGCCGATGATGAGCGAGGTCGCCTTCTTCGTGAAAGACGTGGTCGGCCCGCGTGGCTGCGTGTCCATCGTCGCCGACAAAGCGGCCGGCGAAGGCCAAAGCGCGAACGTCGATGCCCACACCCAAACGCAGGCCCTGCGCCTGCACCACGGCCAGCTCGGCCCCGACGGCCAATTCGTGAAGCAGGACGAAATCATCCGCCTCGACGACGAGCCCGATCACGACGCCCTGTGCCAGCGCGAGCAGGAATATTTCCTCCGCGCCATTCTCCACGACACCGACCTTACCGACCACATGGAGGACGCGCTCAGCTCCATGCGCATCGTCGCCGCCGCGGACGAAAGCTACCGCACGGGCAAGACGGTGCAGTTGTAGCGCGGGCGTGAGCTTCATCAAAAAAGTGGCACCGCCGCCGCCGCTGTGGTAGGGACCTCTCTTTCCCGCCGCGCGTCCCCCGCGCCCCCTTATGAACGAACTTGCCCATACTCTCTACGATTGGCTTTACCGCGACCTACCCTTGCGCTGGGCGGGTCTTATTTTGGGCGTGCTCCTGCTGGTGGCGCACCTGTATGCGCTGTTCAATTTCAAAAATCTGCGCCCGTGGCTGAAACGCGCCCCGCGCGACAAAACCCTCGGCATCGTCCTTCTCAGCCTCGATCTCGTCTGGGCGCTGGTGCTGATGTCCTCGATGGACCTCGGCGAATTCGAGAAAATCCGCAAGATCGCCCTGCTCCTGCTGCCGGTGGTCTATGTGCTCATGATTCTCTACGTGGACGAATTCCTGACCGCGCGCGCCCTCGGCATCTTATTGCTGCTGGCGGCCTGTCCGCTGCTCGACGCGGCCTTCCTCCAACTGCCGGTGTCGCGCCTGCTGCTGCCCGCGCTGGCTTACGTGTGGATCCTCCTCGGTATGTTCTGGGTCGGCATGCCTTACCTGCTGCGCGACCAGATCGGCTGGGTCACCGCCTCCGAAGGGCGGTGGAAAAAACTCGCCCTCAGCGGCATCGGCTACGGCGTCGCGCTCTTGGTCTGCGCGGTGGCGTTCTGGGGATAAACGCCGCGTTTTGGAGTGCGGACGGCTTGCCTCCGCTCTGGGGTGGAGAGGGGCGGAGCGAGGAGAAAGCGTCCGCATGAAAAACAACACCTCACCGGCAAGCCGGTGAGCCGAAAAGCGGGGGCAAGCCTCCGCACCAAAGGCGCGTTACGGGAGTGCCGTTTTTTTTCCACACGCGGCTTCGTCGGGACACCCCCTCCCGCGGTGGGCGGGACGCCCCCGCCACGCGGCCTACCAATATTTGGGATAGCGGACGGGCCGGGTGAGGTTATTGAAGATCAACGCGACGGCGAGCACGAGCAGCGATCCGGTGAGGGTGGGAAACCACAGGAAACTCCACGCCGGCTGGAGGAGAAAGATGATGACGGGGTTTGACCCGGCCGGCGGATGCACGATGCGGGCGGCCATCATCGCGGCGATGGCGGCGCCGGTGGCGAAGGCCATGCCCCACCAGGTCGGTCCAGTCACCTGCAGGACCGTGAGGCCGATCAACGAGGAAACGAAATGCCCGCCGATGACGTGGCGTGGCTGGGAAAACGGCACATCAGGGAAACCGAAAACCAGCACGCAGCTCGCGCCGAACGAGCCGAGCACCAACGGATAAGACGTGGCCTGGGTCAGCAGGGCGACGGTGCTGATGGCGAGAAAACCGCCCAGCCACCCAAACAGGATGGCGCGGAACGGCGGACGCGCGGGACGGGCTTGGCGGTCGCCCCGGAGTTTGGAAAAAAAGAGTTCCGACATGGACGCGAAAAAAAGGCCGGTCATCCTTCCGGAGACCGGCCCGTGCTGATGGGTTGTGGTTCAGGCCTGAGGCGCTCAGGCTTTTTTGAATTTGGCCGCTTCCTCTGAACCGCCGGTGGCGTTACCCGCGCCGTAAGAGTGCGCCCCCGCGCCAGCCAGCTTGCCGCCATCGACGATGAGGTATTCCTCGCGGATGGGCCGGCCCTCGAACCAGCACTCCAGAATCTCGCGGGTGCCGGCCGCGTAGCGCGTCTGCGCGGAGAGGCTGGAGCCGGAGATGTGGGGCGTCATGCCGTGGTGCGGCATGGTGCGCCACGGGTGATCCTGCGGCGCGGGTTGCGGGAACCACACGTCGCCCGC
>CAZQUC010000438.1:0-3787 GCA_964596095.1 uncultured Enterobacteriaceae bacterium | reverse complement strand
TGACCGCGCCATGTTTCCGCCGGCCTCCGCTTTTTCCCCATGAACTCACACACTCGCTCCACGATCCTCGCCACCGTTTTCCTGGCCGGCGCCGGCCTCGCCACCGCCGCCGACCTGCCGCTGCTGCATCCGCTCTTCACGGATCATCTGGTGTTTCCCCGCGACAAGGCCGCGCCGGTCTGGGGATGGACGAAACCCGGCCAGGAAGTCGAAGTGAAACTCGGCGAGCAGGCCGCGCGGGCCACCGCGGGCGCGGACGGGCGTTGGGAAGTCAAACTCGGCCCGCTCGCCGCGTCGGACGAGCCACGGACGCTCACGGTGAGCACGGCGGGCGCGAACCGGACGGTTTCCGATGTCCTGATCGGCGACGTGTGGGTGTGCTCGGGCCAATCGAACATGGAATGGCCGGTCAGCCACTCCGACAATGCCGAGCAGGAAATCGCGGCCGCCACTCATCCGACGCTGCGGCTGTTCACCGTCGCCAAGAAAACGAGCTACACCCCGGTGGCGCTGCCGGAAGGCGAATGGGCGCCCACCACGCCGGAAACGATCAAGGACTTCTCGGCCGTCGGTTATTATTTCGGGCGGGAATTGATCGCGACGCAAAAGGTTCCCATCGGTCTCATCGATTCCTCCTGGGGCGGCACCATCGCCGAAGCCTGGGTGAGCCGCGACGGGCTGGAGCCGCTGAAGGATTTCGCGTCCGCGCTGCAAGACACCAAATCATTCTCCACGGGGGAAGCCGACGCGGAACAAACCTTTTTCGACGGCCTGCAACGGTGGATCGTCGAGCGCGACCCCGCCGGGCTGTTCGGCGGCGATCTGGCCGCGTTTGAATTCGACCACTCCGCGTGGCCGGTGCGGGTGTTTCCCGAGGCATGGAAGGCGGGAGCCATCCCGGATTTTCACGGCGTGCTCTGGCTGCGCCGTTCCTTCGAGGTGCCGGAAGACCGCGCCGCCCACGGGGGACGCCTCGTGCTGGGACCGGTGGATGATTTCGTGTCGGTGTGGATCAACGGCCAACCGCTGGACGCGCCGCGCGCCTACAAGACCAACGTGACCCTCGACGTGCCCGCCGGCGTGCTGAAACCGGGCCGCAACGTCATCGCACTGCGGCTGGCCGACGCGGAGGTGCTGGGCTTGCGCGCCAAACCGGAGGAATTCGTGCTCGCCGCGCCCGCCGGGGGCGCGCAGCCGTCGATCCCGCTCGCGGGCGAGTGGCGCTGGCGCAGCGGCCAGGGCAAAGGGGAAAAACTCCCCTTCCCCACCCGCTACGGCAGCGGCCCCAACCACGTCACCGTGCTCTCCAACGCCATGATCGAGCCGCTCGTGCCCTTCGCGATCAAGGGAGCGATCTGGTATCAGGGCGAATCCAACGCCTCCCGCGCCGCGCAATACCAAAAGCTTTTGCCCGCGCTGATCACGGACTGGCGGAAGCGCTTCGCCACCGGGGATATTCCGTTCTTCATCGTGCAACTGGCCAACTTCATGGCCCGCGATGAAAAGCCCGTCGAATCGCAATGGGCCGAGCTGCGCGAAGCCCAGACCCTCACCGCCCGCGCCGTGCCGGGAGCCGGGCTGGCCGTCGCCATCGACATCGGCGAGGAAAAAGACATCCATCCGCGCAACAAGCAGGATGTCGGCAAACGCCTCGCCCTCGAAGCGCGTCGCGTCGCTTACGGCGAAGCCATCGAGTCGCAAGGTCCGACCTTCAAATCGCTCACCGTCGAGATCGGCAAAGTCCGCGTCGCCTTCGATCATGCCGAAGGGCTGGCCGTGAAAGGCGACGGCGAACCCAAGGGCTTCGCCATCGCCGCCAAGGACGGCCCGTTCGTGTGGGCCAAGGCCGAGGTGCAAGGCCAGGAAGTCGTGCTCTCCTCGCCGGAAATCGCGCAGCCGGCCCGCGTTCGTTACGCGTGGGGCAACAATCCCGAGACCAATCTCTACAACGCCGCCGGTCTGCCCGCCGAGCCGTTCCGCTCCGACGCGCCCCGGCCGTAGCGGGGACGTCCCGCCCACCGCGAGCACGATGACCCGGCGGTGGGAGCGATGTTTTTCAATGCCAACTCCCGTAGCTGCCGTGCGACGTGACAAGACGCCTCATGCCGTGTTTCCAGCCCTCGCGGATTCGCCGGGTCGCGCTTTCCGCGGTGGGCGGGACGCTCATCGGCGTCAGGCAAACGACTTCCCTCACATCAATCCCAAAGGGATTGCGACGCAAAGCCCAGGGTTGGCGCGGCGGCAGGAGCGCCTACCCTGGGCAGCGTTCCCCAAATCTCCAAACCCCAACGGGGTTTCGACCTCTTCGGTGGTGACGTCAGAGCGGGGGAAATCCACTTCTCGACGGAGCCACAACCGCGTTGCGGTTGCCTCAATGGGGGCATGGACCCAGGGTAGGCACTCCTTCGTCGCGCCAACCCTGGGCTGGAGGACGAGGCCCCGTTGGGGCCTTCGCCGCGCGGCGGCCCTTTCCAACGCCACACATTGTCATCGAGAAAGCCCATAGAGATGATTCGTGAACCTGACGCCGATGGGCGGAGACGCCCCGCTACGATTTCCCCTCTTGTTCCCGCGCGAAGTCGCGGCCAGCGTGACGCTTTCGCTTCATCCATCGGTTTGTGATCGCCGCCGCCACACCCTCCGCCACCACCGTCCTGCTGTCGCCGGCGGAGGATGCGGCGTGCCTGCAGGTCGGGCCGGGGAGGTGGCTCGTCGGGCAAGGTCCTTTTCGCCGCGCCGCGGAAGTTTCGCCGGAGCAAACGGCCTTTTACGTCAATGACTTCGATCTGAGCGATCCCGAGCCATGGCGGCTGCCCGCCGAAGCCTGGGAGACCGACGAGCTTCCCGCCGCCTTGGCGCCCGAGCCGATGCCCGAAGTGCTGGCCTGGCAACCACCGGATCGCGCGCGCTTCGAGCAGGTCTTTCAGGAAGTGCTCGCGGGCTTGCGGACGCGGCGTTGGGAAAAAGCGGTGCCTTCGGTGCCGGAGATCGCGGCTTTCGCGCCGTCCGACGCGCCGGTCCTGCTCCATCATCTCGTCTCGCGCCTGCTGGCCCATGACGGCGCGGTCACGAACCAGCCCTATCTGTTCCGCGAACAAGGCCGCGGGTTCGCGGGATTGACACCGGAGACCTTGTTCACGCTCCATGGCGACCGCCTGCATACGATGGCGCTCGCGGGCACGGCCCGGCCGGCGGAGCGGGAAGCCTTCGAGCACGATGCCAAACAACTCCGCGAGCACGAAATGGTCGTGGACATGCTGCGCGCGCGCCTCGCCTCGTGGGGCGAGGTGACCACCCGGCCCCGCGAGGTGCTCGATCTCGGCGGCCTCATCCACTTTCTCACCCGCTTTGAGGTCACGCTCGTCCACCCGCGCCCGGCGGCGGAACTCATCCGCGGCGTGCATCCCACCCCTGCGCTCGGCATTCTTCCGCGCACGGCGGAAAATCTTGCCACCTTGCACGGCTGGCGCGCGCGCCTCGATGTGCCGGCGACCTTCGCGGCGCCGTTCGGCGCGCAGTGGCGCGGCGGGCTGCATGTGGTCGCCGCCATCCGCGGATTGTGGTGGGACACGGAGCGCCTGTGGCTGCCCGCGGGCTGCGGCCTGGTCGAGGGCAGCGCGTTCGACCGTGAATGGCGCGAACTGGGCCTGAAACGACGCTGGGTCAAACAAGCCTTCGGGATTGAATCCTGAGCCGAGGTTTCTATTTTCGACGCGCGCTTTCATTCATCCGCCACCCCCGCCATGTCTTCAACCACCCTGTCCGCGCCCCCCGCCGCCTCTTCGCC
>CAZQUC010000437.1:0-3796 GCA_964596095.1 uncultured Enterobacteriaceae bacterium | reverse complement strand
AACCCGCCGTGACGCTGATCTTCCTGAAAGCCTCGATCGTGAAATAATCCGCCACCTCTCGCCCTCACTATCCCCTTATCTTACCACTCCCGCCAATTGCCGCAGACGTTTAACCACTTGACCCAAGCCGTGCTGGCGGGTCGGCGAGAGCAGACGATCGAAGCGCAGGGCTTCGAGCAGGGTGGTTTCGAATGCGGCGGCTTCGGCGGCAGGGGTGTCTTCATAGACTTCCGCCAGCAACGAGGCCAGGCCTTGCACGAGCGGGGAATCGGCTTCCAGGCGGAAATGGCACCGGCCGTCGTCCTCGACGCCGCCCACCAGCCAGACGCGTGATTGACAGCCGGGCACGAGCGCGGCGTCGGTTTTTTCCTCCGCCGCCGGTCGCGGGATCACGCCGCGTCGCGATACCACGGCCGCGAGCCGCTCCTGGGGATCGGCGATCACGGTCAGGGCGTCGGTCAGGGCTTGTTGTTTTTCGGCGGGTGTCATGTGGGGACGCGGCTCATCGCGGCTTGCGCCATGTGAAGGCAACCCGGCGGCTTGGCAAATGGTGTCTTCCCATGAGCGGCGGGCAAGAGCCACGGCAGCCCGCGCCGGCCGTCCACCCGATTGCGGGCCGGACGATCCCGCGCACATTGCGCGAGCCTCCCCGACCACCCTCTTGGCCCATGAACAACCCCGATATTTCCCGCTATGCTCCCGGCGCGCCGGGGCTGGAGCCCCGCTGGACCTCCAGTTCCAAAGAAGGCGTGGGCACGGCGTATCACACGAGTTGCCGCGTGTGGTTCACCCTCTCGCACGGCATCGTGAATGAAGTCTATTGGCCGACCATCGACCGGCCGAATACGCGGGACTTCGGGTTTCTCATCACCGACGGCGAAACCTTCGTGCATGAGGAAAAGCGCGATCTCCTCCATGAGATCGAGTATCCGGAAAAAGACTGCCTGCTTTACCGCCAGACGAATACCGATCCCGCCGGCCGCTACCGCCTCGTCAAGGAAGTGCTGGCCGATCCGCACCGCAGTGTGGTCCTGGTGCAGGGGCGGCTGGAGATCATGGACGAGGCGCTGCGCGGAAAGTTGAAGATCTTCGCCCTGCTCGCCCCGCATCTGGAGCGCGCCGGCTCCGGTAATACCGGCCACGTTGGCGACTTCGCCGGTCGGAAAATCCTGCGCGCCGAGCGCGGGCAGACGCATTTATCCTTCGGCGCCGAGCCGGATTTCCTCCGGCGCTCGGTGGGCTATGTGGGCGTGAGCGACGGCTGGCAGGATCTCATGAAGCATCGCGACATGACCTGGGAATACACCGAGGCGGACGACGGCAATATCGCGCTGACCGCGGAGATCGATCTGAGCCGGGACGCCACGTGGACGTGCGCGCTCGCCTTCGGCGCCACCTCCAGCCACAGCGCGTCGAGCCTGCTGCAATCGCTCGCCATTCCCTTCGCGAACCATCGCCGCGAATTCTGCCGGCAATGGCGGCGCACCGAAGCCACGCCGGAGTTCGATCTCGCCGCCCACACCGGCGACGGCGGCAGCCTCGCACGGCTGAGCCGGGGCCTGCTGCTGGCGCATGAGGACAAGGTTTTCACCGGCGCCATCATCGCCTCGCTGTCCATCCCGTGGGGCGAAGACCGCAGCGATGGCGAACTCGGCGGCTATCACCTCGTGTGGACGCGCGATCTCGTGCAAAGCGCCAGCGCCCTGCTCGCCACCGGGCAGACCGCCACGCCGCGCCACGCCTTGATCTGGCTGCTGTGCATCCAGCAATCGGACGGCTCGTTTCCGCAAAACAGTTGGATGGACGGCACGCCTTACTGGCGCGGTGTGCAATTGGATGAAACCGCCGCCCCCGCGTTGCTCGCCTGGCGGCTGCATCGCGCGGGCGGGCTGGGCACGTTCGATCCGCGGTTCGTGCTCTGCCGCGCCGCGCGCTTTCTCATGCGGCAAGGGCCGGTCACGCAGCAGGATCGCTGGGAGGAAGCCTCGGGGTATTCGCCTTCCACCCTCGCGGTGGTCGTCGCCGGCCTCGTCTGCACGGCGGAATTGCTCGGTGAAAAAGACGAAGCCGAAGCGGCCGCGTTTCTTTACGACTATGCCGACTGGCTCAATGCCCATCTCGACGAGTGGACGATCTCGCTCGCCGCGCCGCTGCATCCGGAAGGGAAACCGTATTACCTGCGCATCACGCCCGCCCCCGCCGCGCGGCCCGATCCGCATCCCGATCCCGACGCGCTGCCGCTCCAGCTCGCCAATGGCGGCGGCGAGCATCCGGCCAATACCATTGTCGGCGGCGATTTCCTGCACCTCGTCCGCCTCGGCCTGCGCGCGCCCGATCATCCGCCGGTGCTGGCCAGCCTCACCGTCATCGACCGCCTGCTGAAACACGATCTCCCGCAGGGACCGGCCTGGCGGCGTTACAATCACGACGGCTACGGCCAGAAGGACGATGGGCACGGCTTCGACGAGACCGGTGTCGGCCGCTGCTGGCCCATCCTCACCGGCGAGCGCGGCCACTACGAGCTGGCCGCCGGGCGCGATCCGCTGCCTTACATTGTCACATTGGAAAACATGGCTAATGACGGCGGGATGCTCACCGAACAATTGTGGGATGGCGAGGACCTGCCCGGCCCGCGCGGACTCAAGCGCGGCCAACCCACCGGCGCCGCCATGCCTTTGTGCTGGAGCCATGCGGAATACCTCAGCCTCGTCCGCAGCCGCAAAGACGGCGTGAGCTTCGATCTCATCCCCGCCTGTCACGAGCGGTATGTGCGGCGCCCGCAGCCCCACCGCTACGAAATCTGGACGCCCAACCACCGCACCACCCGCCTCCCGGCCGGCCGGATGCTCCGACTCATCCTGCCGCATGAGGCCGCCGGCGTGCTCTCCCTGCCTGATCCCGGCCATGCGAACGATCCGCTGCCGCCTGCCACGCTCCACCCGCTCACCGCGCGCCATCTCGCCACGTTCGATCTCTGGTTCATTGATCTCCCCACCGCCGACCTGCCGCTCGGCAGCGTGTTTCGCTTCAAGCTCGACGGCGCTCACGACGGCTCCGACCCGGAGGAAGCCGAAGTGCAGGTGGTCGATGGATAACGTTGCTGCATGACCATCACGCGCCTGTGAGTTCTGGAGTGCGGACGGCTTGCCTCCGCTCTGGAGGTGAAAGGCTTGCCTTTCGGGGCGGGGAACACGGCTTAAAAAATGGACAGTCTTCTCGAAAAAGGATGGCGGCTCCCGCCGCAAGCACGAACCGGCAAGCCGGTTCTGGAGAAGAGCGGAGGCAAGCCGTCCGCACTCCAGATCACTCCTCTAGCACCACGTTCTTCGGGCGCAGCGCCGCATACAACAACAAACTCCCCGCCACGATGGCCAACGCGATATACGGCGCCACGCGGACGCCGGGATCGGCGTTGGTGATGGCTTGGTGCGCCTTCACCACCAGCAGCGAGAGGCACGCCAGCGCACCGAGGATGGGGATGGCCAACGGCACCTCGAACCCGCCGCGCGGCTCCGTGGGCCGGCGTTTGAGCACGACCAGTGAAATGTTCACCGTCGTGAAGGCGATGAGCAGCAACAGCACGGTGGCCTCCGCCAATTGCTTGACCCCGCCCGCGAGAATGAGCGCGCTGACCACGAAGAACAGCACGAAGATCGCGCGGTGCGGGGTGTGGCGCTTCGGATGCACCGCGCCCAGCGTCGGAGGCAGCAGCCGCTGGCGGCTCATGCCGTAGAGCAGCCGCGAGCCCATCAGGTAATTGAGCAGCGCCGTGTTGCCGATGGCGAAAATGGTGATG
>CAZQUC010000436.1:0-3802 GCA_964596095.1 uncultured Enterobacteriaceae bacterium | reverse complement strand
GGAAGATTTATGTGCGGAATAACGAGCTTGGGCTAGCCGCTCCGGAAACCGGAGTTCCTTTTCTGGGTCATCAGCATTGCTGAGGTGATCCGCTACGTGGTGGCGGGGTGGAGCCAGTGGAGGCAAGCCATGCGGACGGCGATGCCGTTTTCGACCTGGCGGTCAATGAGGCTGCGCTCGTAGGCCATGACGGCATCGACCAGCTCGACGCCGCGGTTCACGGGGCCGGGGTGCATGACGTAAATGCCTTCGCCGGCCAGGTGGCGGAAGCGCTCGTCGGTCACGCCGTAGGCGCGGTGGTATTCGGCGAGGCTGGGGAAGAAGGGATCGCCGCCCAGCCGCTCGTTCTGGATGCGGAGCAGGTAGATGACCTCGGGCTTCCAGGCGAGCATTTCATCAAAGGTGCGGAAGGTGCGCAGCCAGTCCCAGCGTTGAGCGGGGATGAGCGTGCCGGGGCCGAGCACGCCGACTTCCGCGCCCAGGCGATGCAGCAGCGTGCTCGTCGAACGGGCGACACGCGAGTGCAGCAGATCGCCGACGATGACGACGCGCTTGTCGGTGAGATCCGGCCAGATTTCGCGGAGCGTGAACCCGTCCAGCAGCGCCTGCGTGGGATGCGCGTGCCAGCCGTCGCCGGCATTGAGCACGCTGGCCCGGCTGTGGCGCGCGATGAGATTCGGCACCCCCGAGGCGCCGTGGCGGACGATGATGTAGTCCACCTGCATCGACTCCAGCGTGGCCACAGTGTCGAGAATGGACTCGCCCTTGACCACGGAGGAGGTGGAGACGGAGAAATTCGTGAGGTCGGCGGAGAGCCGGCTGGCGGCGACCTCGAA
This sequence comes from uncultured Enterobacteriaceae bacterium, assembly GCA_964596095.1. GTDB lineage: Bacteria > Verrucomicrobiota > Verrucomicrobiia > Verrucomicrobiales > V1-33 > CAJBME01. Next base: position 2,966 of record CAZQUC010000436.1, on the reverse strand, counting down.
GGACGAGAGCGTGCGCGTCGAGGGTTCGTAAAAGAGCGTCAGCACGTGGCGGCCGCGCAGAGTGGGCACCTTCTTGACCCGGCGGTTGAAGAGTTCCTTGAACTGCGCGGTGTTGGCCAGCACGAGCTCGATTTCCTCTTGCTCCAACTCGCTGATGGAGAGGAGGTCTTTGCGCCGGGCGGGCGGTTCGGGACGGGCACTCATGCGGATGGGGAAACGGGCGGCGGTTCTTTGTGGCCGAGCCAGGCGGCCTCTTCGTCATCGACCTCACGCAGGCGGACCCGGACGTAATCCTCCGGCTGCGTGTCGATGGTGCGTCCGGCGTAATCGGCTCGCACGGGCAGCTCGCGGCAGCCGCGGTCCAGCAACACGGCCAGCTCCACGCGTGCGGGGCGGCCGAAATCCATCAGCTCCTCCAACGCGGCGCGGATGGTGCGGCCGGTGTAGAGCACGTCATCGACGAGGATGATGTCCGCGCCATCGACATCGAAGGGCAGGCGGCTGCCGCGCAGCTGTGGAATCTTCGTCAAGGCCGCCAGGTCGTCACGATAGAGCGACACATCCAGTGAACCGAAGCGGGCTTCGCCACGGGTGGCGCGAAGTTCGTCAAGCAAGCGCCGCGCCAGCACCACGCCGCGCCGTTCGATGCCGACGAAGGCGGGCAGCGCCTCCGGATGCCGCCGGGAAATGTGCGCCGCCAAGTCCTTGACCGCCGCCGCGATGGCGTCGGCGTCGAGCAGCAACGTGGGCGATGGAACCGCGGTGGGCATGGGCCTTGGCCTTACCGTGAAGCGCGAAGAATTGCAAGCGGGCCGCAACGTCCAAAAAAAAGCGGACCCGCAGGCCCGCTTTTCCAAAAGGTGGTCTCGACTGGCCGATTACTCGGTGTCGCCTTCCGCTTCGCCCTCGGCTTTTTCCTTGGATTCGGCGGCGATGTTGACCTTGATGATGGCCGTCACGTGCGGGTGCACTTTGACCGGCACTTCGAACTTGCCGGTCTGCTTGATCGGCTTCTCCAACTGGATGGCGTGCTTTTCCAGGGTGAGGTTCTTCGGCCCCTGCTCGGCGAGCGCGTTGTGCAGGTCGTTGGTGGAGATGGAGCCGAAGGCTTTGCCGTCCCCGCCGGTTTTGAGCGTGAGCTTGAGGGTGACCTTGCGCAGCTTGGTGGCGATGGCTTCGGCCTCGGCCAGTTCCTTGGTTTCGCGCTCGGCCCGACGGGCCTCCAAAGCTTTGAGCTGACGCTTGTTGGCAGTGGTGGCGGCGAAGGCGCGACCGCTGGGCACGAGGAAATTGCGGGCGTAACCGGCCCTCACCTTGACGATGTCCGCCTCGGCGCCGAGTCCTTTGATGGGTTCTTTGAGAATGATTTCAACCGTGGGCATGATGCTGGCCTGTTGGGTGTGGAAAAACGGTTCGCCATCAAGCGCCGGGGGATGCGGAACGCCGCCGACGGACCGTGCGGGGCACGGCAAGCCGGGAACCGGGGAGCGCGCATCTTGTCGCGAGGCGGGGGTTTGTCAAGGGAAGTCCGGCTTTTCCCGGCGCCCGCGCGTTAGCGCCTCAGTTGCACTCCCTTTCCGCCGCCACCACGCGGAGGGCGGACCGGCGTCGGGTGGACTGGTGGGGACAAGATTGGTCCGGGCCGGGGTTGCCACGTTCGCGGGGGGCGGCCGATCCAATGGCTGTGGGGATTGGCGTAATAAAAATTCGGCGTGTAGAGGATGCGGTAAGGGCGATGCCAATCGCGCCAGCGGTCATCATAGACCCCATGCCCCTGCGGCCAGCGGCTCCGGCGCGGCGACGCGTAGCCCGTGACCGTCGCGCGCAGATCGGTTTCGAAGGGCTGGGACGGCGCCGCCGTTTCCTCCGCCCACTCGGGGCGGCGGGCGGCCCACGCCTCCGCGGCCCGGCGGACCTGCTCTTGGCGGGCGCGGGTTTCCTCGCGTTGCCGGGCGAGTTGGGCACGGGCTTCCTGCTGGAGCTTTTCCTGCTCCCGGGCATACTGTTCAGCGCGCTCCACCTCATGATGAAACCGCTCGCGGATGGCGGGCGGCAATTCGGCGAAGGGGATTTTGGCCATGCCGTGTCCGTGGCGGAAGGTCAAGCCGTCGGGATACACCTTCAAGACGCGCACCTCGGTGTAAACTTTGCCGCGCACGGTGGTCAGCGTGGTGAGCGGCGGCTCGGCGGCGGCCGTCAGTCCGGCGGCCAGCAGCCAGCCGGCGGCGAGATGGGGCAACCGGAGAAACATGGGATATGGTTCTTGCGCCCGCCGTGAAAGTCAAGGCGCGGCGCGCCCCGGGTCCAGCACTGCTCCCGGATAGGGCGTGCTCATCAGGAAGACCATGGTCAGGAAAAAGCCCGGCTGCCAGAAGACGCGCGTTTTCGCCTCCATCGCCTGCCGCGCCAGCGTCTTGTCATGCAGCACCGTTACGGCTGGCTGACCGCGAGGCAGCCGAAAAGGCGGCCGTTTTCCGCGGCGCTGGCCGGCAGGGGGACGGTGATGGTGTCCTGCCCGGCGGCGGGCGTGTCGGGCGTGATGGTGACGCCGGCGGCCGGTGTGCCGGGGTTGACGGCGGAATAGGAGTCGGGCCGGTCGCCGAGCAGAAGGCGGCAGCCTTCGCCGGTGTGCGCTGTGTCGCCCTCCAGATGGGAGACCCTTTCGCAATATTCGGTCTCTCCTCGTCCGTTCACCAAAAAACTCCGTCCTCGCGGCTGGCGTGGGCCGAAGAGGATGATACGGCATAGCTCTTGGAAAGAATATTCAAAACATCATGCAATAAACAAAAGTCTTACGGAATAAGAGACGTTTTTGTCATGCTATTGCGGTTGAACCGGGAAGCGGCATGCCTCATTGAAAAGAGGCGAGGGCAATCTCCGGCGCGGAACCGGCATCGGGAATTTCTCATCTGGCGGTCGTTCCATCCCGTCAACCCATCCGCGTGAAACTTCGCGGTAAATTCGCC
>CAZQUC010000435.1:0-3832 GCA_964596095.1 uncultured Enterobacteriaceae bacterium | reverse complement strand
GCGGAGATTTTATCTTCGCCGCCGAACCCGCTGTTGCACGGGCGGAAGGCGGGGGGACGGGAAGTCTTCTGCCTGGCGTGGGAATTCGAGATGGAATTGCGCACGGTGACGCTGGCGCTGGAGCAGGAGCTGGGCGTGCGGATGAAGCTGGTGCCGATCCCGCGTGAGATCATGGAAAAGAACCGCCAGTCGCCGCCGCCGTTTCTGGAAATGGCGGTGCTGGAGGCGGAAGCGGTCATCACCAGGGTGAAGAATGAAGGAGGAAGGATGAAACCCACGGTGGATGTGACGCTGACGCGGTTCCTGCCCTCGCTGGCGGAGGTGCCGGGGAAGGAGTTGGATGCGCTGAAAGAACGGGCAGTGCGGAGCGGGTTCGATTTCATCGACTTCTGGGCGGTGGATTTCGACTGGCATCCGGGCCGGCCCTTCACCCACCACTGGCAGGACTATCGCACCCGCAAGGACCGGAGTCTGAAAATCACCAGCGACGCCGGCCACGCCTACGATACGCCCGGAAAGCACACCCTCTGCGTGAAGGTGGTCGATGTCTTCGGCTGCGACACGAGCCTGGCGCTGGAGGTGGTGGTATGAGGGAGAGAAGGGAACGCAGGCCTCCCGGCCTGTGCGGCCGGCGGGCGTCCCGCCTGCCGACCTGTGATGCGGGCTGGAAGCCCGCATCACGAGCCGCCAGTCTCCAGGACCACGGCGTTTCATTTTCATTCTTCCTCCTCTCCACTCCACATCCGACTCCACACCCGATCCCATGCCTGGGTGCAGGGCCTGCGCCTGCTGCTGGCCGCATTACGGAGCGAGGGCGCGTAAAAAAACGAACGTGCCATTCGTCGGCAAGCGGCAGATAGTCCTCCAGCAAATGCCGCCGGCTGCCCTCGAAACGCCGGAGCACATCAGCCTCCGGCACATCGTGCGCCGCCATGCCGCGCCCGCGTGGTCTTCCCCGTGCTATTGCAACCACCGATGAGACAGAGCGTTGGTTTCATGTTTTTGGTATGGAACGGGACGCATGCAACGGCATGATGCGTGAGGCCCCGGGACCGGGCAATGCGTCCTTCGTGGTGTCGGTGATTGCCTGGAAACACGGATCGTGGTATTTTCTTAAAATCCTGTCCGATCCGGAAACCGCTCCCGCCTTGACCGCCGCCCCGCCATGAACGCCCCAGCTTTATTCCAGCTCAACGGCAAAGAAACCGCCATTCCCTCCGATTCCGGCCGCTCCCTCCTCGGCGTCTTGCGCGACGACCTCGGTCTGACCGGCGCCAAATACGGCTGCGGCGAAGGCCAATGCGGCGCCTGCACCGTCCTCCTTGATGGCCGCCCCGTCCGCTCCTGCGTGACCCGGCTGGAGGCTCTCGCCGGCCATTCCGTCCGCACCATCGAGGATCTCGAAAAAGGCGGCAAGCTCCACGCGGTCCAACAGGCGTTTCTCGATGCCGATGCCTTTCAATGCGGCTACTGCGCCACCGGCATGATTCTCTCCGCCGTCGCGCTGCTTGAACGGCACTCCAAGCCGGAAGAAGCGCAGATCCGCGAAGCCATGCAGGGAAACATCTGCCGTTGCGGCATCTACAACCGCGTCCGCAAGGCCATCCATCTGGCCTCCGAAAACCTCGCCGCCGCCCAACAATGAACGCCGTCCTGACCAAAGATCCCGCTCCTCCGGCCTTCGACCGGCGCCGCTTCTTCAAGCTGCTCGGGGGCGGGGTGGCCGTCCTCCTTTTCTCCGAGGCCGCCGATGCCCAACGAAGCGGCGGTCGTGGCAGCGGCTCCCGTCCGGTGGAACTCTCCGCGTGGATTCACCTCGGCGAGGATGGCAAAATCACCGTCTTCACCGGCAAGGTCGAAGTCGGCCAGAATATCCGCACGTCGCTCTCCCAGGTCGTCGCCGAAGAACTCGCCGTGCCGCTGGACGCCCTCGTCATGATCATGGGTGATACCGATCTCGTGCCCTACGACGCCGGCACCTTCGGCAGCCGCACCACGCCGGACATGGCTTCCCATCTCCGCCGCGCCGCCGCCACCGCGCGGCTGACGCTGCTGGAGCTGGCCGCCAAACAACTCGGCGTCGAGGCCGCGTCTCTTTCCGCCCGCGACGGTCGGATCGAAGGCCATGGCGCCTCGCTCACCTATGCGTCCCTCGCGAAGGGCGAAAAACTGGTCGCCACCATTCGCGAGGAGGTCCCGACCATTTCCCCCGCCGACTGGAAGCTCGCCGGCACATCCGTCGGCAAAATCAACGGCCGCGATTTCGTCACCGGCGCGCACCACTTCACCAGCGACCTCCGCCGCCCCGGTATGGTGCATGCGAAAATCCTGCGCGCTCCCGCCTTCCGCTCGCGGCTCGTGGCTCTCGATACCTCCAAAGCCGCCGCCCTCGAAGGCGTGCAGGTCCATCGCGAGGGTGACTTCGTCGGCATCACCGCGCCCGACGTGGCGACGGCGGAACGCGCCTTGGCCGCCCTGGTCGCCGAATGGGAAACCCCGCCCCAACCCTCGCGCGACGAACTCTTCGACCTCCTCCGCCGCACCGCGGGTGCCGGCGGCCGTGGCGACCGCGCCGGTTCGCTCGACGAGGGTTTCGCGGCGGCGGTCCATCGTTTGGAAGCCGCTTACACCATTGATTACATCGCCCACGCCCCGCTGGAGCCGCGCGCCGCGGTGGCCGAATGGTCGGGGGAAAAACTCACCGTGTGGACCGGCACGCAGCGTCCCTTCGGCGTCAAAGGCGAACTCGTCAACGCGCTCGGTCTGCCCGAAGACAAGGTCCGCGTCATTGTGCCGGACACCGGCTCCGGTTACGGTGGCAAACACAGTGGCGACGCCGCCGTCGAGGCCGCCCGGCTCGCCAAGGCCACCGGCAAACCCGTGAAGCTCGTCTGGACCCGCGAGGAGGAATTCACCTGGGCTTACTTCCGTCCCGCCGGACTCATCGAAGTGAAAAGCGCCCTCGATGCCTCCGGCCGGCTCCTCGCCTGGGAATTCCACAACTACAACTCCGGTCCCGCCGCCATCGGCACGCCCTACACCGTGCCTCACCGGCTCATCGAATTCCACGGCAGCGACTCACCGCTCCGCCAAGGCTCCTACCGCGGCCTGGCCTCCGTCGCCAATGCCTTCGCCCGCGAGTGCCACATGGACGAACTCGCCGCCCGCGCCGGCCAGGACCCGCTGGCGTTCCGCCTCGCGCATCTCGACAACCCCCGGCTCCGCGCCGTGCTGGAAGCCGCGGCGCGACGCTTCGGCTGGGCTGCCACGGCCTCCGCCTCCGTCGGTCGCGGCCTCGCCTGCGGCATCGACAAAGGCGGTTACATCGCCACCTGCGCCGAAGTCATTTTCCGCGACGGAAACATTGAAGTCACCCGCATTACCGCCGCCTTCGAATGCGGCGCTATTCTCAATCCCTCCCACCTTGAAAGCCAGGTCGAAGGTTCCATTGTCATGGGCATGGGCGGTGCGCTCTTCGAAGCCATCCGTTTTGAAAACGGCCGCATCCTCAATCCCTCCTTCTCCCACTACCGCGTCCCCCGTTTCTCCGACGTGCCTCCCATCGACATCGTGCTCCTCGACCGCAAGGATCTTCCCTCCGCCGGAGCGGGAGAAGCCCCCATCCTGGCCGTCGCTCCGGCCATCGCCAACGCCGTTGCCTCGCTCAACGGAAAGCGCCTTCGCTCGCTGCCGCTTAACGTCGCGTGAGGCTGTGCCCATCCTACTGCTCGGGCGCTGCCCGCCGGTGGATTTTCCCCGACTTTCCCGTAGATTTTTTGTATAAAAAACCATCGCCCTCTCGATGCGAGATGACGATTATGAGTCGGCGCAG
>CAZQUC010000434.1:0-3857 GCA_964596095.1 uncultured Enterobacteriaceae bacterium | reverse complement strand
TCGTAAAGCACCTGCCCTTCGTGAACATCGCTGCCTTCCTCGAAGAGCCGTTTCAGCACGATGCCATCCACCCGCGCGCGGACTTCGGCGACGCGGAAGGCGGAAATGCGCCCGGGCAGGTCCTGGGTGGTGAGGGTGATCGCTTGCGGCGCGAGGGTAAGCACGCCCACTTCCATGGGGCCCGCCGGTCCGCCCATGCCGGCCGGAGGACCAGCGTCGGGTTTCCGGCCGCAGCCGGTCAGCAGCGCGGCCAGCACGGCGCCGAGCGCGAGCGCGCGGGATGGGCGCGGCAAGGCTCCGGCGCGCAGGGATAAGAGTTCGGTGATGGAATGGAATACGTTCATGGAATGGGCGAAGGATGGGGTCGGAGTCATGCTGGCGGCGTCGGCGCGGCGAATCCGCCGGTGACAAACGCCACCATCAGGCGGATGAAGGCCTCGCGATCCAGCCGCGCCGGCTGCACATTGGGATCGGGCCGCGGCATGGTCTCGAACCGCGACCACGCATCGAGGCCCTGATGCAGCGCACCGAAGAAGAAGCGCATTCGCCAGAACAATTCACCCGGCGGTAATTCCGGCGCCGTTTTCAAAATCGCGGCATTCAGACGCTTCGCCACTTCGGCAAATTCCTTCTCGATGAAGGCTTTGACCTCGGGATTCGGCTCCTGGAAACCGCGGCAGATCAGTTGCAGAAACGACGCCTCGCCCGGCTTGGCCTCATGGGCTTCCACCGCGGAGCGCACCAGCACTTCGACGATCTGTTCCAGCGTCAACGCGCGACCGCCGGCGGCCTGCTCCAAGGCGTCCAGCCGGGCGAGGCGCGTTTCGTTAAGCGGCCGGAACCGGCGCGCGAAAACCTCCAGCACCAACCGATCCTTCGAGCCGAAGTGGTAATTGATCGCGCCGAGATTGGCCCCCGCGGCCTTGATGATGTCCCGCGTGGACGTCGCGGCCACGCCCTGCCTGGCCAGCAGACGTTCCGCGGCATCCAGCAAAGCCTCCCGCGTCGAGCCTTGCCGGGACGACTCCGACTCCGCGCTCGCTGTTTCAATCTCAAAATTCATACGTTTGTTCCATACGAACGTATGAATCGAACGCGACGACGCAAGACCAAAAATAGGATGTTTCCGCCTTGGTGTGGGAGGGACGAATGGATCGAAGCAGCCCCTTCGGCCGGTCGTGTCCTGCGTCTTGCGGCTTCCGCGGATAATCCCTGGCTGAACCGGCGGGCGATTTTTTTGCGGCGGAAATATGCCGACTCATAAGAGATAAATAAGAATATTTGAACATGTTTCTCTCGGAAGCGAATAAAGGAATGCTTGCAAAAATCCTTCCAACCCCATAGCCTTTCCTTGATGCGGCGCTTCGGCCGTCCCCTTCGTTACCGGATGTCCTCTCCGCGACGAATTCTCCATGATTGAAACGTTCAAGCGCTTCCGCTTGCAGAAAAAAGGGCTGTCTTGTGGCAAAAAACGCCGCGAGCGGGAGTCCGGCGTGTGTCGGGAATTCCTGTGCTCCAGCCCGACGGTGATGGGATTGCTGCTCGCGCTGGGCGGGATGTTCTTCGGCTGGCTGGTGCTGTGGCATCCCGGTTACGGCGTGCCGTTCGTGGATGAGCCGGCCAAGGCCATCTTCGCGATGATGCTCCTCTTCCTGGGGGCGGTGCTGCAATTTTCCGTCGGTCATCCCGAAAGCTTCCAGCGCAACAACCGGTTGCTGCTCGTTCTCGCCGTGCTGGGCGCGCATCTCGGTCTGATGAAGATCGCGTTGACCTTCGTGGACAATCATTTCCTGCCCGGCTATTACAAGCTGCTGTTGGTGCCCTACGGCCTGGCGCCGATGGCGCTGACGATCCTGCTGGGCCGCAGCCACGGGTTGTTCGCGACGTTTTTCGTGGGCCTGTGGGGCCTCTTCCTCATGCCCGAGCCGCATCTGCTGCCGTGGCTGGCGACGAGCCTGACCTCGGGCCTGCTGGCGGTGGTGGTGTCGCACGAGGTGCGCAAACGCAAGCACGTCCTGCGCGCCGGCCTCACGGTAGGGCTGGCCGTTTTCGCGCTGGCGATCCTCCTCGGCCACATGGGCGCGTTCGTGAACCGTCACGACGGTTGGGCGTTTTGGCGTTCACTGGCCAGCGAGGGGTTGTTGGTGGTCGGCATCAGCCTCGCCACCGGCATCGTCATCAGCAGCCTGCTGCCGCTGCTGGAATCGACCTTCCGCCTCACCACCGCGGGCACGTGGATGGAAATGGCGGATCTCAATCACCCGTTGTTGCGCCGCATGACGATCGAGGCGCCCGGCACCTACCACCACAGCCTGATGGTGGCCAATCTCGCCGAAGCCGCCGCCGAAACCATCGGCGCGCGCAGCCTCATGACCCGCGTCGCTGCGTATTTCCACGATATCGGCAAGCTCAAGAATCCCGAGTATTTCATCGAAAACACCACGCCGGAAGACAATCCACATGATGACATGACGCCCTCGATGAGCGCGCTGGTCATCATCTCGCACGTCAAGGACGGCGTCGATCTCGCCCTGCGGCACAAGCTCAACCACCACATCGTGGATGTGATCGAGCAGCATCACGGCACCTCGCTGGCCGCGTATTTTTACCAGCGGGCCATCCAGCGGCGCAACCAATTGCAGGCGCTGGCCGATGCCGACCAGGCCCATGAGACCGATGTGCCGGAGGTGGACGAAGCCACCTTCCGCTACCCCGGCCCCAAGCCGCAATCCCGCGAGAGCGCCATCATTAGCCTCGCCGATGCCCTGGAAAGCGCTTCCCGCTCGATGGAAAAACCCACACCGGCCAAGATCGAGCAATTGGTGGAGGACATCGTCAAAGCCCGCATCCTCGACGGCCAATTGGACGACTGCGGCCTCACTCTCGGCGAACTGGCCTTGGTCAAGAAGAGCTTCGTCACGACCCTGCGTTCCATGCTTCACAAACGCGTCTCCTACACCCGCACGGAGACGCCGCCCACCAGCAAGCCGGGCGAGAAGCCCAAGCCAAAGCCGGAAACCGCGCGCGGCGATTCGCGCTTCCAAATCATCCGTGGCGGCGGTGGGAAGGTGGCGTGAGCGAAACGGTCCCGCTCAGCGGACAAGGCGAATTTGTGAAGATAATAATGAGCATGCATCAAAGGCTTCTCATTCTGTTTGTCATTGCCTTGACAGGTTGTGCCGGCCATCGATACCAATACCGCGAACCCTTTCCGGAATTGGAGCGGAGCACGGCCACCACGGCTTCCGTGGGAAAATTCCTCGGTCCTCCTGCCAAGATCAGCCGTTCTTCACATGTATCCAAAGAAGGGCCTCCCACCGATATGGCCTATCGATATTACTTTGCCACTCGCGATGGTGATATCGGCGCAAAAATTTTCTATTTTCACAAGGAAAAATGGGTGGGAGAAAACGTGCTTGGGGGAAAACGTCGGGACGATTTCTACCGATTGCTTGACCCTAACAAAGCCTTGAGCAAAAAAATGATCACTGAATTTGAAAAGGAGCATCCTCATCTCTGGTAGAGTCTCCCGAGGCACGCAGAGAGACGGCGCACTTTGCGCGGGCCCCCCTCACCGATACCCCCATCATTTCGAGCAGAAAGGGGGCGGCTTGGCACGATCATGACGAAGCCATGCCAGCCACAGCAGCCGGGGGTTGAGCGCAGCGATACCCCCGGTCGCGGTAGGGACGCGGGTTGCCCCGCGCCCCCCGCACAGATCCCGGCGAGCGGAACTACCGCACCGGACTCCTACCTTGAGTGGTGGCGCCATAGGCGTTCTTGTGTAAGCGTCCGACGGAGGACCGTCGGACAAGAGTGGCGAGGAGAAGGCTGGGAGTGAAGAATGAGGGATGAAC
>CAZQUC010000433.1:0-3860 GCA_964596095.1 uncultured Enterobacteriaceae bacterium | reverse complement strand
TGGTCGAAGAGTTGTTGCGGGGCGGAGGCGCCTGGCGGCGAGTTGAGAAACGCGAAGGTTTCCTCCGGCGCGCCCCGGTAGAGCCGCTCCGAGGCCTGTTGCGCGGCTTGGCGCTGCGCATCCGGCTCTGGCAGCGAGGCGATCCATTGCAACACTCCCGTGATTTTCGTGCCCGCGTCGGCGCTGCCTCCTCCGTTGTTCAGCCAGTCGTTGCCCAGCCAGGTTTGCACGAGTTGAGTCACCGCGCGGTTTTTGGCGCCGCCGGGATCGAGGCCGGCGACGAAGGCCGCGGCGGCGGCGAGGTCCTGTTCGGCCATCGTTTTCACCATGGACGCTGTGGCGGTAGCACGGGCTTCGCCTTTCAGATTGTCGTTACGCGGCCTGCGGATCGCTTTTCGCCCACGCCTCAATGAGTGGCAGGCCGAGTTTGGCTTTGGTGGCGGCTTCGCCCTGCGCGCTCACATGCGCGAGGGCGGTGGCGAGGTCGCGCTGCGCCCACTCGGACATCACAGCCTGCGCCAGTTGGATGCCGTTCAAGCCGTGATGGCTCTCGGCAAAGGTCAGGGCACCCGCGGGGTCCTGTGCCGCCCAGGCCTTGCCGATTTGCTCCATCACACCTTTGGTCGCCATGCCGAGGTTGTTTTGCATGGCGACCTCCGCGGCGGTGCGCGGGCTCTGCTCCACCCACGCGGCCAAACCGTTCAAGTCCGGAATATAGCCGGTGATGTTCCAGTCGTTCATCAACTTCAAGCCACGCGCAGGATCGGTCTTGATGATAGTGTTGGCCATGGAAAAACGTTCGCTTTCCATGCCGGGCAACCGGGCGAGGTCGTTGAGCGCGGCGATGGCGGCTTCCGGATCCTTGTTCGCCCAGGTCTCGAAAAGAAGGCTGCGCACTTGGGAATCATGCGCGAGGGAGTCGTCACCGGGGTGGCGGGCGTAGTCGGCGCTCAGGGCGTCAAACATGTGTCGCGGGTCGAGCGCCGCCCAGCGCGACGCCAACAGGCGCGTGGCTCCGGGCAGCCCCTTCGCCGAGCGCAGCAGCGCGGGCATGTCGGCGGCGGTGGCCTGGTCCACCGCGCCGAGCAGAGAGAGCCAGCGCATGGGGCCTTGGCGGCGGGCGAGTTCGGTCTCGAGTTCATTGGCGGCCTGGTCGGTGGACCGTGTGGTTTCACCGGGTTTTCGCGGCCTGCCGGATGCGGCAGCGGAAGAGGTCGGGCCGTCGTGTTCCGCACTCGTCGTGGGGACCGGCGGTGCGCCGCGCAGCAGCCAACCGAGGCCGGCTCCGGCGGCGGCTCCGGCGAGGCACAGAAGAAGCGTGGGCAGTGTTTTCATGGTCGGCGGAATGGTGAAGATCGATCAGCGAGAGGGCTGCGACGCCCCGGCGGGCGCGCCTTCCAGCGCGCCCGACAGCGCGGAACGCTCCTCCGCGGAAAGGTGGGTCTCATGGAGCAACTGCCGCGCGCGTTGCGGGTCTTGCTCTCTCAAGTGCAACAGGGCGCTTTGCAGCGAGTCGAGACGCATCCTTTCGTCGCCGATGCTCGCGGCCCAAATCCACGCGGACTCGGAATCGTCGCGCGCGATACTGGAGACCAGGGCCTGCGCGGCGGCGTCGCGGTCCGTTCCGGCGGGCAGGCTGGCGACCCACTCGCTGGCTTCGTAGCTATCGGCGCCGGCCCAGCGCAGGGTGAGATCGTTGAGCGCGCTGTGCCGTTCGCCCGGCTCCGTCAAGGAAATGGCCCACTGCGCGGCGGTCTGCGGATCGGTAGCGGCCATGCGGCTGGCGAGTATCCCGGCAGCTTGGCGGCGCTGATCGGCGGGCAGTTCGTTCAATCGCTGCTTCCAAGGTTCCGCATCGAGCAGGCTCCAGTCGCCCTCGGCCGCAAAGGCCCTGGTCAGAAAGGCGCTGCCCAGCAGGTGCGGGCGCAGGCTTTCCGGCACGGCGGCGAGAAATTCCTCGATTCGTCGAAGGTTGCCGTTGTTGACGAGGCTGGAGAAATTCTGCTCGAGAATCCGCCTCGCCTCGGGGTGATCCGACATGCTTTCCATCATGCGGGTGACAGCTGCCGGATCCTTCCATGCCGTGGCGCGCAGAGCCATTCCCCGCAGGTTGTCTGTGAACTCGTTGTGCGGTTGCTGCTCCAGCCAGTTCCAGATCGCGTCTTTGAAGGCATAGCCGTTACCGACGATCATGGAATCGAACGCAGAGGCCAGACCGCGGCGCACCGTGTCAGACTGCGAATCCATCCAGCCCAAAAACGTCTCCGGTTCGGCGGCCAGCTTCTTGTCGAGCGCGGCCGTCAGGCCCAGCCACGGCTCGTTCCCGATTTGGCCCGCGTTGTCCGCGAGCCACGCGATGGTGGCATCAAGGTCCCTCTCCGCCGCCGCCCGCAGCACTTGCGCCGCGGTGTCGGACGCGAAGGAATTTTCCTCTCTGCCTGGTGGCGCGGCTTCGATATTGTCCAGCGCGGCGACGGGATCGCTCTTGGCCCAGCCGATGAGCGCGCCGCGCAATGCGCCATCGCGCTCCGGGCCTTCCGTGAGAGTCCGCGCCCAGGTGAGCGCCGCGCTGCCATCCTTCTCCGCCCAGCCCTGCGCGACGCCGGTCAGGGCTTGCGCGCGGTTCGCGCCGGTGAGGGATTCCGCGGCGGCGCGCGCGGCGTCAGGACTCTTCGCCGCATAAACGGCGAACGCGTCCGCCAGGCCGCGGTCCCCCGCAGAACGAGGTTCCGGCAGTTGTCGCGCGATCTCTGCCAAGTGCTCCGGCGCTTGCATGGCAATTTCATTCAACACCTCGCGCGCCAGGCTTTCCGCGCCCGTGACATTCGCGGCGAGATGTGCCGCCGCGGCAGCGGGATTGAGCGCCAGCCACTCGCGCATCATCTGCGCGGCGTGCTCGCTTTGGCCTTTCGTCAGTAAATGCCCGAACGCACTCACCGGGTCCACCGCGGCCCACTCCGCCAGCAGCGCGGAACACAGCGCACGCTGTTGGAAGGCGTCTTTTACCGCGGCGATGTCTTCGTAGAGCGCCGGCATGGCCGCAGCATCGGCGCCATGGACTTCGTGCAGCCGCCGCCATTCGCGGAGCAGCGCGCTGTGGGGGAAAACGTCGAACGGATCGGCGGGCGGCGCGAGCTTGGCCGCGGCGGAAACCGGCACGGCAGGCGGAGCGTGACCGGGTTCGCGCGCTTTCCAGCCCAGTGGAATGAAAGCCGCCATCGTGAGTGTGGCGACAAGATAGGATGAAGCGGTCATGGCAGTGGAAAACGTGGAAGCCGTCGCCGCGGAGGAGCCGCCGGTGGCCGCACCGCTCGTTGCGGTCGTCGCGCTGGAAAACGCCCCCGCCGCCAGCGCGGAGGGCGCGGCCAGGAGCCCGATGGCCGCGGCAATGGTGACGACGAGCCGTGCATTCGGACGCACGCGCCCCAGCACGCCTTCGATGTGCGCCGAGACCTGTTCGCGTAGCGCCGCCCGCCCGCGAGAGAGCCGCTGCTTCACCGCGTCCTCGCTGAGGTCGAGCGCGGCGGCCACGGCGGCGACGGATTGACCTTCGCGATAAAACAACACCAGCGGCAGGCGTAGCGTCTCCGGAAGCTCCGCGAGCGCCGACCACACCAGCGCCTCCTCTTCGGCGTTCGCCACCGCTTGGTCTGGGGAAGGTTCGGCGCTTTCCGGGAGGCTCACCGTTTCGTCGTCGAGCGGCGAGGCGGGCTTTTCGCGGCGCAGCGCATCGACGGCGCAATCGTGCGCGATCTTCGCCAGCCACGCCTTCAGCTTCGCCGGCTCGCGGAGGGTGGAGAGGCGCTTCCAGGCACGGAGAAAGGTTTCCTGCGCGATGTCATCCGTCAGCCCGATCCGCC
>CAZQUC010000432.1:0-3863 GCA_964596095.1 uncultured Enterobacteriaceae bacterium | reverse complement strand
CGTTTTTCAAGGCGCTGCTCTTCCTCGGCTCCGGCGCGGTCATCTACGCCTGCCATCACGAGCAGGACATCTGGAAAATGGGCGGCTTGGTCAAGAAGATGCCGCGCACCGCGCTGACGTTCTTCATCGGCACCGCCGCGCTCATCGCCGTGCCGGTGGTGACGAGCGGCTGGTGGTCGAAGGAAGCGATCCTCCACGCCGCGCACGCGCATGGCGGGTTCCTGTTCTGGATCGGCGCGTTCACCGCGTTTCTCACCGCCTTTTACATGACGCGGCTCGTGGTCGTCGCCTTCCTCGGCACGCCCCGCGACCACGGCGCGGAGCACGCGCACGAAGTGCCGCCGGTCATGTTGTATCCACTGCTCGTCCTCGCGGGATTGTCGATCATCGGCGGCTGGAGTTTCTTCGCCGAACGCTTCCTCGCCCTGCCGCCGCATGACGAAGAACATGCCTCCTCCCTGCCCATGATCGCTTCGTTGATCTCGCTCGCGGCCGGCGTCGGTCTCGGCTGGGTGCTTTACACCGGCAAACAAACCGACCCGCTCCGCATCGGCGTGCTGGCGAACAAATTCTACATCGACGAACTCTACGCCAAGCTCGTCACCATCTTCCAGGACGCCGTCGCCAAGATCGCGCAATACATCGACATCCTGCTCATCGATGGCCTCGGCGTGCGGGGTTCGACCGGGCTGGCCGCCGTCTTCGGAGGCGCGTTCCGCCGCCTGCAATCGGGCAATCTCCAGGCCTACGGCTTCCTCTTCGGCCTCGGGGCGCTGATCCTCTTCTTCATCGTTTTCACCGCGCATTGACGTGATACTCGCCGCACTCGTTTTCATTCCCCTGCTCGCCGCCGGCGCCGTGCTCGCCGGAGCGCCCGCCCGCGCCACGTCCCTGGGCGCCGCCATCGCCAATGCCGCGCTCACCGTCCTCGCGCTGCTGTTGTTCCAGGCGGATCAAGCCGGCTACCAGCTCACGGCCACGCTCTTCACGCTGCTGGAGAATCCGCACCTCAGCCTCTCCTTCGGCGTCGATGGCCTCGGGCTGGTGATGGTGCTGCTGACCGCGCTGGTCACGCTCGCCGCCGTCTGGACCAGCCCGACGCCACCGCAACTCGAACGCGGCAGCCTCAAATTGTATTACGCGAGCGTCCTCCTCATCGCCGCCGGGGCGCTGGGCGCGTTCGTTTCGACCGACCTGTTTTTCTTCTACGCTTTCCACGAGTTGGCGCTCATCCCGACCTTTCTCATGATCGGCCTCCACGGCAGCGGCGACCGCAAGGCGGCGGCGTGGAAAGTGACCGTCTATCTCGGCGTGGGCAGCCTCGTGCTGTTGGCGGCCTTGGCCGCGCTCGTCGGCGCGATCGGCGGCAATTCCTTCGATCTCGCCACCCTCACCGCCAATGCCGCCGCCGCCAATCTTCCCGCCGAGACGCAGGCGCATCTCTTCCTCGCGCTGCTGGTCGGGTTTGGCATTCTCATTTCGCTCTTTCCGTTCCATTCGTGGGCGCCGTCGGCTTATGCCTGCGCGCCCGCGCCGGTCGCGATGCTGCACGCCGGCGTGTTGAAAAAATTCGGCCTCTATGGCCTGTTGCGCGTCGCGCTGCCGATGCTGCCGCTCGGCTCGCAAACCCCGTGGGTGCTGAATCTTCTGCTCTTCGCGCTGCTGGGGAATATCCTTTACCTCGGCCTCGTCACCATCGCCCAACGCGAACTCGACCAGATGCTCGGCCATTCCTCGGTCATGCACATGGGCTATGTGTTCCTCGGCATCGCGAGCTGGAATACCATCGGCCTCGGCGGCGCGGTATTGCTCATGTTCGCGCACGGCTTGTCCATCGCGCTGCTTTTCCTGCTCAACGGCCACATCCGCCGGCACGCGGGCACGACGCACTTCGACCGCTTCGGCGGGCTCGCGGCCCACGCGCCCGGCCTCTCGCTGCTCTTCGGTTTCGCCACCTTCGCATCCATCGGCCTGCCGGGCTTCGCGAATTTCGCCGGGGAGATCAGCGTCTTCTTCGGCGCGTTCAAGAACACCGTCGCCGACGGCGCGCTGTGGCTGCCGCTTGCGGTGGTCCTCGCGCTGTGGGGCGTGGTCATCTCCGCCGTCTATGGCCTGCGCGCGTATCGCAGCCTGTTTTTCGGCACGCCGCCCGCCGATGCCGCCACCGTGGCCGATCTCACCACCGCCGAGAAAGCGCCCGCCTGGCTCCTCGCCGGGGTGCTGCTCCTCACCGGCTTCTTCCCCAACCTCATCCTGCACCTCGTCCGGCCCGTCTTCGCCGCGCTGACCGGCCAACCCTGATCTCGTTTTTCCGTTTCGATCCCGCTTCCAATGCCCGCGTATTTTCTGGAAATTGCCATCGTTGTGCTCGGCCTCGGGTTGCTGCTGGCGGACGCGTTCGCCACCACCCTCGACCGCCGGGTGCTCGCCCGCGTGGCGATGGCCGGCGTGGCCGTGGTCTTCGGCGCGCTCTTCTTCACCGGCGGCAAAGGCGGCGCGCCCCTGTGGGGCTTTTACGCCGTGGACGCCCAAGCCTTCTTCTTCAAAGGCCTCGCGCTGGTCTGCACGTTCTTCGTGCTGCTGATGTCCATCGACTACGCGCCCATCGTCGAGTCCTACCGCGAGGGCCGCCCCGGCCACCGCGGACTGGGGGAATTTTTCTGCCTGCCCGTCTTCATCTGCGCCGGGCTGATGTGGATGGCCTCCATGACCGACCTCATCGGCATCTTCGTCTCGCTGGAAACCGTCACCATCACCTTCTACGTCCTCGTCGCCTACCTGCGGCAAAATGTCGGCTCGCTGGAAGCCGGCGTGAAATATTTGATCCTCGGCGCGCTCTCGACCGGCTTCCTCGTTTATGGCATCGCGTGGTTGTTCGGCCTCACCGGGCAAACACAACTCGCCGCCATCGGAAACGTGCTCGCGGCCTGGGAGGGCAACACCACGCCGTTGCTCTTCGCCGCCGCGCTGCTGATGGTCGGGCTCGGCTTCAAAGTCGGCGCCGTGCCGTTCCAGTTGTGGATTCCCGATGTCTATCAAGGCGCGCCCACGCCGGTGACCGCGCTGCTCTCCATCGGCTCGAAATCCGCCGGCTTCATCGTCCTGTTGCGCGTGCTCGAGCCGCTGCTCGCCGCCGCTTCGCCGATCCGCTCCCAAGTGCTGCTCCTGCTCGGCTTCATGGCCGGCGCCACGCTGGTGATCGGCAACCTCGCCGCCCTGCCGCAGGGAAATTTCAAACGCCTCCTTGCCTATTCCAGCATTTCGCACGCGGGCTTCATCCTCCTCGCCCTCGCCAGCGGCAATGCCACCGGCGACCTCTCGCCCGCCACCGTGGCCGCTCTTTATCTCGGCACCTACCTGCCCATGACCTTGATCGCCTTCTTCGGCCTCGTGCTCGTGCGCCGCGCCGGCGGCGGGGAGGAGATCAGCGCCTTCGACGGCCTCGGCCAACGCGCGCCCGGCCTCGCCTTCGCGCTGCTGCTCGCCGCCGCCTCGCTCGCGGGCGTGCCGCTGACCGCCGGCTTTATTGGCAAATTCCTCGCCATCCTCCTCGCCGCCCAGGCGCACCAATGGGCCTTGCTCGTCTTCGCCGTCCTCGGCGCCGCCGCCGGCTTTTATTACTATTTCAAGCTCATCCGCGCGATGTATTGGAACGCCCCCGCGCCGGACGCCCCCGCCATCCCCCTCGCCCCCCTCACCCGCGCCGCCCTCATCGTCCTCTCCGCCAGCCTCATCATCATCGGCCTCTATCCCAAGCCCCTGCTCGCCGCGCTGGCGTGGTGAGGCAATGAGGGTCGCGCCAAAGAAACGCCAAGCCCGCCAAGTGGCAAATCCCATCCCGTTATCAGGCTTGCCCGCTGGCT
>CAZQUC010000431.1:2072-3877 GCA_964596095.1 uncultured Enterobacteriaceae bacterium | reverse complement strand
CATGTCCATTCTCGTCACACCTGAAACCAAAGTTCTCGTCCAAGGCATCACCGGAGATTTCGGCGGACGCCATGCCAAACTCAGCCTGGAATACGGCACACACATCGTGGCCGGGGTCACGCCGGGCAAAGGCGGCCAGACGTTCGAGCATCAGGGGGTGAAGGTGCCGGTCTTCGACACGGTGGAGGAAGCCGCTCGCGAGACGGGCGCGACCGCCGCGGCCGTTTTCGTGCCGCCGCCCTTCGCCGCGGATGCCATCCTGGAGGGCATCGCCGCGCAACTCGATCTCGTGGTCGCGATCACAGAGGGCATTCCGGTCAACGACATGATGAAGGTGAAGGAAATCCTGCGCGGCCAGTCGAAGACGCGTCTCATCGGCCCGAATTGTCCCGGCATCGTCGTGCCCGGCACGGGGGAAAAATCCCACGGCGGCTGCCGCATCGGGATCGCGCCCGGCCACATTCACAAGAAAGGGACCATCGGCGTCGTGTCTCGCTCCGGCACACTGACTTATGAGGCGGTGTGGCAGTTGACCTCGCGCGGCTACGGCCAGAGCACCAGCATCGGCATCGGCGGCGATCCCATCCATGGCCTCTCGCACACCGACGTGCTCCAACTCTTCAACGACGACCCGGAAACCGAAGCCATCATCATGATCGGCGAGATCGGCGGGCGCGGGGAAGTCGATGCCGCGTTGTGGGCCAAGGAGCACGGCACGAAACCCATCGCCGCCTTCATCGCCGGGGCCACCGCGCCGCCCGGCCGCCGCATGGGCCACGCCGGCGCCATCATCGGCGGCGAGGAAGACACCGCCGCCGCCAAAAAAGCCGCCCTGCGCGAAGCCGGCATCGCCGTCGCCGACAGCCCCGCCGACATGGCGGACACGCTGCTCGCGGCGCTGGGGAAATGAGGGGTCAGGAAAGCGGCGGGGGCGGCGCCGGTTCGGCGGACGGCGCGACGCCGCGCAACGCCTCGTAGGCGACACGCACGGTGTCGAGGCCGTAGCGGCGTTCGAGGCGGCGGACCACGAAATGGCCGCGGGCCAAATCCTGGAAGTGATCGACGAACATGAGGTTGACCGCCGCGCCGCCTGCCGCGCCGAGAATGGGGATGGCCTGGGCGGCGACTTTTTCCGAGACTTGCAGGCTCAGGCGCGAGGCGATCTGGCCGACCACCCGCACCAACGCGGGCGCGCCTTCACGGACGAAGCCTTTTTCCGCGATGAATTTGGCGGCCTCGGTGACCGCCGCCGCCAAAGCGAAACGAACGGCGTAGTAACCGTTTTTCGCGGGGTCATGCGTCTGCCCGATGCCGCCAAGCGCCAGCACTTCCAGGCAGGCGAGCTTGGCGTCGGCGTGGCGGATCGATTCGCCCTCGCTGCGCGCGATGTCCGCGATGGAGCGCAGCATGATGACCAGCGAGAGCGGCAACTCGACGGCCAGCGCGGGCAGGCCGAAGGCGCCGCCGACCGCCCCGCTCACGCCGGAGATGAGCTTGTGCGCGAGCTTGGAGGCCGAGGCGTGCGGCTGGTCCTTCATGGTGCCGGAGGCGAAGTCGAGCGCCTTGGTGACCGCCGCCTGGGTGGCGGTGTGGATGCGCTCCGACCACTCCGGCGGCATGAGCGCCAGCGCCTTGGTGACCGGCGCGCCCAGCGCCCGCGTCGTCTTCGCGGCAAAGCTCGGCTCTTCCAGCAACTGGAAGGCGAGCCGCAGGTCGTGTTGGGCTTCGGAATCGGGAAGAATCATGGCGGGGAAACGTCCGCAGAGTTCCACGTCACCGGCGCGGGAAGCAACCGGGTTTTTGGG
>CAZQUC010000431.1:0-1972 GCA_964596095.1 uncultured Enterobacteriaceae bacterium | reverse complement strand
CCGGGCGTGATCGTCACCTCGGTGATTTCCAGCGGCACGGAGCCGGGCGGGAGCACGGTGAGTTCCACGTCGTTGCCGTCGCCTCCCTGGTAGTCGATGGAAAAACTGTGGCCGAAAACCGTGAACGCCTGTCCGTCGGGAAGACCGTTGAAGGTGCCGACCACGGGCGATTCCGCGGGAGCGCCCTGCTTGCTCAAGATGACGAGGCGATCGCCCGGCGAGGCGGTGAAACCGCCCAGCCCTTCGAGCCGCAGCGACGCCCCGCCCAGATTCACGGCTTCCCCGCAGTTCAACCGCGCGCCGACGGGACCCCCGAGCGCGTTGAAAAGGCGGATTTTCAACGTGCTGGCCGCATTGAGCGAGAGCGCCCGTGCCGTCAGCGCCTCGTCCGCTGGGCGCACGGCGCCGCCCGCGCCCGCCGTGATGACTCCCACCACGCCCTTGCCCGTGAGTTCCGCCGTCGTTCCCTCCAGCCGCACCGGCAGGGCGCCATTGGAGGAATTCACTTCGACGATACCCTCGGCGATGTCGATTCTGGAAAGCGCGACCGGCCCATTGAAGGCGACTCTGGCCTCGCCTGTCTTGCGCAGCGACGCCGCCGTCACCACGCCCGAAACCGCGGCGGCCATGGTCAGATTCTCTTCGATGTCGAACTCCACTGCCTCCGGGCCAATCGCCAGCTTGCCGGTGAACTCCGTGGAGGCCTGGCCCTCCACGACGTGCGACAGCCGGGTGGACACCGTCAGCGTCCCCGCTCCCGTTTCCACCCTGGCTCCCGAACGCAGCGCCAGTTCGGCGAGTTCCTGATTCTGGCCGTTGAGATTCAAGACACCCCCGTCGCCCACCGTGACGGTGGCCGTGGAGGCCAACTGATTGGAGCTCAAAAACCGCAGCTCGCCCGTGGCGCCTGCGGCTTCGGGGGCGATCACCACCGGTCCGCCCAGCGCCAGCGCCGTGCCGCTTTTATTCAGTTCCACGAGGCCCTGTCGCAGCGTGAAGGTTCCGCCCACGGTGTTGGTTTCCGTGCCCGTCAGCTCCAGCACGCCGGTTCCTTGTTTGGTCATCGGGCCGTTGCCTGACAACACGCCGCCGGCTCGTATCCGGCGGGTGTTTTTGGGAAAGAACGTGCCCCCGGTCACCGTCACCGGCTGGGCCAGGATGAAAACCCCGGCGCCCGCCTGGTCCACGGTCTCGATGGTTCCGGCCGCGAGAACCAGCGGCTCGTTCACCGTGAGGTTGACGCTGGAATCCAGGATCAGGCTGCCGTTGAGCGTCACGCCGCCGCTGGTGGCGCCCAGCCCGCTGCCCGTGGTGATGCGCAGCCGCCCGTTGGCGTTCACCTGAAGCGGACCCGTGTAGGCCTTCCCGGAGAGGAACGCTACCTCGCCGGGGCCGTCGATCGTCAGCCGGCCGGAGCCTTCGAGATCCCCGTCCACCCGGATTACGCTGGCCGCCGCGTCGGCGTCCAGCCGGATGTCGAACGCGCCCACATTGAGAATGCAGGTGGGGCCGAACCTCAAGGGCACGCCCGACTCCGCGCGAATGCTCTGATTGGCCGTCAGCGTGACCTCCGCGCCGATGAAAGCGACATCCGTGGCGCTGATCGGCGCGGCGGTGATCCCGTTGGAAATCCGGAAGCGATTGCCCAAAATCGAATAGCCGCCGGTGATCCGTAGCGAGGCAAACAGCGTGTTCGCCGGCAAATCGTTGTTGGTGACGTTATCGCCGGCAAGGACGGTGTTAGGAAAAAGGATGATGTCGCCGGCGACCGGCGCGCCATTCGGATCCCAATTCAGGTTGCTGCTCCAGTTGTCATTCAGCACCGCGCCGCCGTCCCACGTTTTGGTGGCGGCGGACGCCGGCAGGACGGCGCAACCCAGCAGAGTCACAAGGAGGACAGGGTGGAAGTGGTGACGGTTTTTCATGGCGCAAAGGGATTGGCATCAAGGCGACTGTTCTTTTCCTGTTTTCG
>CAZQUC010000430.1:0-3888 GCA_964596095.1 uncultured Enterobacteriaceae bacterium | reverse complement strand
GCATCTCTCCAAGCCGTCGTATCTCGTGCTCAAGAAAATGCTGCCGTCGAACTCTGCGCAGTATCAGGCTCTTGCTCAATGCTTGTTCTCGACGCTGGCACTCCTTCTCAAGTGCAAGCCATGACTTCACTTCGGTGTGTTTGGGAATCTCGACCTTGTATCCGAGGCAAAAGCATTCTGTTCCGCACGAAAGACACTTCGGAGCCACGAATCGCGGTCTTCGGATGTCGGATTGCTGTCCTGTATTTGAAGCAGACGTAATTGTGATTACTCGCAGACACAGGTCCTTTTGAGCGAACAATATGGTTATTTGCCGGATAGGATCTTACTCCTCCACGCCGTTGAGGCTTTCGATCGCCTGCTGCATCAACTCTTTCTGCCAGGGGATCAATCTCCCGACGGTGGCGAGGTCTTGAGCGATCTCTTCCAGCAGGGAACGGGAAGCAATGAGCGAGCCGTCGAGATCCATCGTGGAGGCGATGCGGTCGCGGTGGGCTTTCAAGGAATCGAACCGACGCTCGGCGTCGGGGCGGCGGCTGACGCGCTTTTGCAACCGGCGTTTGGGCCACTCCTCCGGCGGCAGATGCTTCACGGCGTCGAGCGCGGCTTGGAGCCGGCGGCGCGGTGGATAGGGAAAGCGCTCGGGCAGGCTCGGCGTCGTTCCTTCCTGGAACTGGCGCGCCATCTCCAGCATCGGCTCGTTGTTGATGATTTTGAAGGGCGGGCGGTCCAGCCGCTCGGCCTCGCCGTTGCGCCAATGCCAGA
Source organism: uncultured Enterobacteriaceae bacterium (assembly GCA_964596095.1). Taxonomy (GTDB): domain Bacteria; phylum Verrucomicrobiota; class Verrucomicrobiia; order Verrucomicrobiales; family V1-33; genus CAJBME01. The sequence goes on along the minus strand of CAZQUC010000430.1, from coordinate 3,123 downwards.
TGGCGCGCAACGCGGCCAATCCCTTGGGCTGGAGATTGCCCCAGCCGGTGATGCGCCAGGCTTCCGCGGTATCGGGAGCGGGGCGGTTGAGGACGGTCTCGCGCGCGGCGGCGCAGCTTTGCCGGAACCATGCCGTCCGGTCTTTGGCGTCGAGACGCCCCAGCAATTCATCCGCCAGCGGCAGGATATAACGCACGTCGTTGAGCGCGTATTCGACCATCGCGGGCGGCAGCGGGCGCTTCGCCCAATTGGCGCGCTGGGAATGCTTGGAAAGCGCCACTTGGAATACCTCCTGCACCAAATGCGCCAAGCCGAACTGGCGGAACCCGCACAACCGCGCGGCCGTCTGGGTATCCAGCACCACCGGAGGCACGAAGTCGAAGGTGCGCTTGAAAAGCGACATATCGAAATCCGCCCCGTGCATCCAGACCTCGGCGTCGCGGAGAAAGTCGATCAACGGGGAAAGATCGCCGATTCTCAACGGATCGATGATGACATGCCGCCCGGCGGCGCTGAACTGGATGAGGCAGAGCTTTTCCTTGAAGGAATGAAGGCTGTCCGCCTCGGTATCGACAGCGCAGCGCACCGGCGTCCCGTCGGAGCGCGCGAGGTCGAGTCCGGCCAAAAAGGCCTCCAGACCCGTCTGGGTCTCGATGATCGCCGGCGAAACTCCGGCGGCGGCATGGTGAGCGGCGCGTCGGTCCATTCTTTAATGACGAAGACCGCTGAGGAGAAATTCCGCGTTGTTCTGGGTGGCGCGCAGGTTCTTAACCAGCACCTCCATGGCTTCCCCCGCCGGCAGTTGCGACAATTGGCGGCGCACGGCCAGCACCCGGCGGAATTCCTCCGGATGATACAACCGGTCGTCGTTCCGCGTGCCGGAACGCTGCATGTTGATGGCCGGGTAAATGCGGCGCTCGACCATTTCCCGGTCGAGCTGGATTTCCATGTTTCCAGTGCCCTTGAATTCCTCGAAAATCACCTCGTCCATGCGGCTCTCCGTCTCGATGAGCGCCGTGGCGACAATGGTGAGGCTGCCGCCCTCCTCGACATTGCGGGCCGCGCCGAAGAATTTGCGCGCCCGTTGCAACGCCTTCGGATCGACGCCGCCGGAGGTCAGCCGCGCTTTGCCTCCTCCTCCGCCGCCTCCCCCCACATTGTTGTAAGCGCGGGTGAGGCGGGTGAGGCTGTCGAGCAGCACGACGACGTCCTTGCCGGTCTCCAGCAACCTCATGGCGCGGGCGATGACGATTTCCGCCACCTGCATGTGACGGTCGGGCATTTGATCGAAGGTCGAGGCGAAGACGATGGAATCGACGGTTTCGCGGAAATCGGTCACCTCCTCCGGCCGTTCGTCGAGGAGCAGGACCATCAATTCGATCTCGGGGTGGTTCCGGCGGATGGCCACCGCGATCTCTTTGAGCAGAATGGTCTTGCCGCCACGGGGTGGCGCGCAGATGAGGGCGCGTTGCCCTTTGCCCAACGGGGCCAGGATGTCGAGCACCCGCGTGCTGACGGACGAACTCTTGGGATTCTCCAGCACGATCCGGTCTTGTGGAAAGAGCGGGGTCAGCTTGTCGTAATTTTTCGACGGCTCCCAACGCTCGACGGGCACTCCTTCGACGGTGACGACGTGGTCGATCGAGAGGAAGCTCTCCTTTTCCCGGGGCGCGCGGGCAACGGCGGTGAGGTAATTGCCGGTGCGCAATCCGTGACGGCGGATGTGATTGGGGGAAATATAGACATCGTCGGGCTGCGGCAGGAAGCTGTAGATCGGATCACGGACGAAGCCGTAGCCTTCGCGCGTCACCTCGAGCACGCCCCCGCAATCGAACAGCGTGCCCCGGCGCCCCCAGTGGGTGCAGATGTCGAAGACCAACTGGTGTTTGGAGCGGCTGCCCCCGACGCGAAGATCAAGCGATTCGCCGATCTCATACAGTTGGGCCAAGGTTTGTTTCTGAAAGGCATGGAGATCGATCCGCTCCGGTGCCGGAGGCGGCGCGGGCGGGGCGTCCTCGGGGCTGGCCGGCTTCTTCACGAGGGTGGCGGTGGTGGTGGTTTCCGCCGCGGAGGCGGGTTGACGGGCGGGAGAAGGTCCGGGCGTGTCGCTCAGGGCGACAGCCCCAGGCGCCGTCTCAGGCACAAGGCTTGTCTCTTCAGGCATGTGATGCTTCCTTCGTTCCAGATGACGAGGTGCGCACGTCGCACCTTCTCCATGATCGGCCACTGCGCGGCCATGATGCGTCCCGCCATCTCGTCATCGAGACCCCGGTTGGTCCGGAGCCGGGCCCGCTGCGTGGCGGGACTGGTGGCCACTACAATTTCATAATCCCGCGGAAGGTCAAATCCTGATTCATACAGAAGCGGCACCTCCGCCAGAAAGAGCCGGACCGTCCCGCCGGACCGCGTGGCCTCCAGTGCCACCCGCCCGCGGCGTCGCACCTCGGGGTGAAGCAGGGATTCCAAGGCCGCGCGCCGCGCCGGATCGGCGAAGACTTTTTCCCGCAAAGCGGGGCGGTCGATGCCGCCGGCCGCGTCGAGAATGTCACCGCCAAACACGCCGGCCAGACGCTCGATCCAGGCCGGCTCTGCCATGATCTCATGAACGGCAGCGTCGCTGTCAAACCCCTTCGTATCAGCAAACGTGTTGAGAAAAGCGGCGACGGTGGACTTACCCGTAGCCACTCCGCCGGTCAGGCACGCGATGGCGAAAGGCTTGTCTTCCGGGATTGGCGCGGGATGCGGCATGGATCCATCATATGGAGTGCGGAGGCTTGTGCCTCCGCTTTTCGGCTCACCGGTTTGCCGGTGAGGGAGCGTGAGAGAAAAAGGAGTTTGAGGGACTGATATATTCCGCCGCGAGGGGCAAGCCCCTCACCCCCCAGAGCGGAGGCAAGCCGTCCGCGCTCCAGAAATGCAAGAGCGGAAGCAGCCACCGCCACTTCCGCTCTGCGAAATCATCTTTGGATGATCGAACTCATTTGAAATGGCCGACTTCCGGCGGCGGCAGCAGATCGGTCGCCGGGCCTTCAGGCGGCACGGGCGCACGGGTGGCTCGCACTTTCTCGCCCGAAGGCAGGATCAGATTGACGGTGACGAACATCATCAGGTTCTTCTTGAAGA
>CAZQUC010000429.1:0-3891 GCA_964596095.1 uncultured Enterobacteriaceae bacterium | reverse complement strand
GCCACGCGTCGCGCCAGCCACGCCGCGCTCGGTGTCGCCTGAACGACTTCGGGCGCCGGCGGCACGTCGTCGAAAGTCCAGGCCCGCACTCCTTCGATCCGGCGCGCCAGTTCCTCCGCGGACACGAGTTCCGGCTCGCCGGCCAGCCGGCCTTCCGCGAGTTCGGCGATGAAAAAACTGCCGCGTCGCGCGTCGCCGACGACATGATACCGTTCCAGGCCCGGCGCGTCGAACGCGGTCAACGACGGCCAGCCAATGAGCGGGATGTCGCCGGCGAGGCTCAACCCCAGCGCCGCCGAGATCGCCACGCGGACACCGCTATAACTGCCCGGTCCCGTGCCGACCACGATCACCTCCGGCCGTCCCTGCGCCCACAATTCCGCCAAGGGGGCGAAGAGCCGTGAATTGTGCGAGCGGTCGGAAGAAAACGTGAGCTCCCGCCACACTTCCCCCTCGCGCCAGAGCGCGACACTGCCGTGCCGGGTGGACGTTTCGATGGCTAAAATGGAACGCATGGCGGGAATGGCGCGCAACGGCACCCGACGACAGTGCCGGAAGCCGCCACCGATGGCGCACAAACCCCGATTCCGCCACCGGAGAAACCCCGCGCCACGACCATCCCCCCAATTCGCACTGGCCAACCGCAACCCCACAGGCACATTCCCCGGCACCTTTCGTCATTCGCCATTCCCCTCATGCTTCCGCCCGACCGCCTCGCGCTCATGCTGTCCACCCTGTGCTTTCTCGGCGCCTTCGCGGCGGCGGCGCACCGGGTGTTGACCGCGGCGTATCGCAGCACGTGGCCGCATCACCTGCTGATGGCCCTGGGCTTCGCCGGTCAATGTTACGTGCTGCTGGAGCGGGGGAAGGAACTCGGCCGCTGCCCGATCACCACGCCTTGGGAATTGCTCGTCTTCGTGAGTTGGGGCGCGGTGCTCTTGTATTGGCTGGTCGGCCCGGCCTACCGGCTTTCGCTGCTCGGCATCTTCACCGCGCCGCTGGTGTGGATTTTTCAGGTGTTCGCGCTCATCTTGCAAGGCACCGCGGAATTGCAGCCCGGCGACCGCCTGCTCACCGGCGTGAAGCCGGACCCCTGGCTGGAAATCCACGCCACCGTGTCGCTCTTCGCCTACGCGTCCTTCGCGCTCGCGGCCATGGCCGGACTGATGTTCCTCGTGCAAAACCGCCAATTGAAAAGCCACCGTCCCGGCCGCGTTTTCTTCAACCTGCCGCCGCTGCAAAATCTGGCGCGCGGTCTCACCGCTTTGCTCACCATCGGGTTCGCGCTGCTCACCATCGGCATTTTCAGCGCTTACTTCATGGAGAAAATGCCCAGCGTGCTCAAACTCTCCGCCTCGTGGACGGTGTGGGCGGCCTACCTCGCCATTCTGGCCTATCACTGGGTGAAAGGCTGGCCGCATCGTCGATTGGCCGAAGTCGCCGCCATGGTTTTCCTGCTCCCTCTTGTCAGTTTGTGGATCGTCACCGATCGTTGAAGTTATCGTCTTGCCCATGCCCTTGCTTGCCACCGGCCTCAATCACCACACCGCCTCGGTCACGTTGCGGGAGCGGTTGGCCGTGCGCGAGTCCGAGGTGGTGGCGTTGACCCGCGACCTGCGCGGCCAGCGCGGCGTCGAGGAAGCCGTGCTGCTCATCACCTGTAACCGCGCCGAAGTCTATGCCGCCGGCGAAAGCCCCGAAGCGGTGCTCGAGTTTCTCGCCGCGCGCTTCGATCTCGGCGAAGACACCGCCCGGCTCTACCGCCACTCCGGCCCCGACGCCGCGCGGCATTTGTTCCGCGTCGTCAGCGGGCTGGATTCCATGGTGCTCGGCGAAACGGAGATTTTCGGCCAGGTCAAAAACGCCTACACCACCGCGCAGCTCGCCGGCGCCACTTCGCGCGTGCTCAACAAGCTCTTCCAGCACGCCTTCCGCGTCGGCAAACGCGTCCGTTCCTCGACCCAGATCCAGCAGGGTGCGACCTCCGTGGGCGGCGCGGCCGTGGAGCTGGCGGAGAAGATTTTCGGCGACCTGAAAAACAGCACGGTGATGATCCTCGGCGCCGGAGAAATCAGCCGCCGCACCGCGCAGAGCCTGCAAAGCCGCGGCGCGCGCAGCGTCATCGTCGCCAACCGCACCTTCGCCAAAGCCGAGGCGCTGGCGGCGGAAATGGGCGGCCGCGCCGTGCATTACGACGCCTGGCCCGAGGAAGTGCTGAAGGTCGATGTCATCATCTCCTCCACCGCCGCGCCGCACCACGTCATCACCGGCGCGCACGTCCGCGACGTCATGCGCCGCCGCCATCATCGCCCGCTCTTCCTCATCGACATCGCCGTGCCCCGCGACATCGACCCCGCCTGCGGCGAGATGGACGACGTGTATCTCTACAATCTCGACCACCTCGAACAACTCGCCGGCGAAGCGCGCGGTCGCCGCGAGCAGGAAATCATTCGCTGCGAAAGCATCATCGATAGCGAAGTCTCCACCATCCTGCGCCAGATCAACGGCGACCGGCTCCGTCAATTCTGCGCGCCATTCTTCCCCGGCCAAGCGGCCGCCTTGTCCTCCTCGCTGCCGCCGCTGCCGACCTCCGCGCGGCTCACGTCATGATCCTCGGCACCCGCGGCTCCGCGCTGGCGCTGGCGCAAACGCGGCTCGTGGAAGCCGCCTGGCGAGCCGCTCATCCCGGGCGGCCCATCCGCCACGAGATCATCCACACCACCGGCGACCTCCGCCAGGAATTGCGCCTCGGCCGTCCCAATGCGGACGCGGGCGCGGACAAAAGCGTTTGGACCAAAGAGCTGGAAACCGCCCTGCGCGACGGCCGCATCACCGCCGCCGTGCACAGCGCCAAGGACGTGCCCGCCGACCTCCCGCCCGGCTTCACCCTCGCTGCCTGCCTCCCCCGCGCGGCCGTCGCCGACGTGCTCATCACCAAGACGCCCGGTGGCTGGGTGGCGTTGCGAGAGGGCGCAGTCATCGCCACCAGCAGCGTGCGCCGCGCGCGGCTGCTGCGTTGGAATGCCCCCCATCTGCACACGGAGGAAATCCGTGGCAACGTCCCCACCCGCCTGCGCAAGCTGGTGGAGCATCCGGAGTGGGACGGCCTCGTGCTCGCCCGCGCCGGGCTGGATCGGCTCGGGTATGCCCTCGCCGATGGCCGGCTCGTCGTGCCGGAAGAGGTGACCACGCAGCCACTCTTCGCCGAAACCTTGCCGGAAGAAACCTTCCTCCCCGCTGCCAGCCAAGGCATCGTCGCGCTCGAAGTCTTCGGCGACGACCTGGCCCGCGACACCGCCCTCGCCGCCCTCAACCATCCGCCCACCTGGCGCGCGCTGCGGGCGGAACGGGAATTCCTGCGCCGCCTCGGCGCCGGCTGCCACACCCCCGTCGGCGTGCTCACCCGCGAAACCGGCGACACCCTTTCCCTCCGCGCTCTCGTCTTTCCCGAAGACGAACACGACCCCGCCCCGCCGTGCGAGGGCTTTGCGGAAGGCCCCGCCGCCGCGCCCGAGCGCGTCGCCGCGCAACTGCTTGCCTCCTTGGCTCTCGCTCCAGTGCGGGTGGGCTGAGCGACGTAATGAATCTCGCGCCAAAAGCGCCAAGCCCGCCGAGAAAAAAGAGGAATGACCTTCCTCATCCATAAAAATCTTTGCGGGCTTGGCGCCCTTTGCGCGAGACAAAAAAAGAATTTCGCGCCAAGGACGCAAGGCCCGCAAAGGGGGGATTTGACATCACTCCACAGAATGCCACGGACTCACATGAAACACGTGTCCCTTGGAGATGTTGTCACAATTTCTTGAGCAATTCCTTCCACCGTTCCCAGGCCGCCTCGCGGGCTTTTTTGTTGGCCTCTTGGGCATCCGGCGCTTCGCCGGCGCGCATGAACCC
>CAZQUC010000428.1:0-3891 GCA_964596095.1 uncultured Enterobacteriaceae bacterium | reverse complement strand
GGCGCGCCGGACGAGCGCGCCGCGGCCGAGCATGAATTGCGCAAACTCAGCCAATTCGCCTGGTTGCATCCCGAGCAGGGGCCGTATCCGCCCTATGACGACGGCATCCGGCGCGCGCTCCTGCACGGCCTGCTCCGCAGCGGCTCGCGCCTCGTCGCTTTTTTGCTGAGCGATTTCTTCGGGCTGGAGGAGCGCTTCAACGTGCCCGGTCTGGAGGGGACGCAGAATTGGTCCTCCCGCCTGCCCATGACCGTCGCCGATCTGAGCACGGTGGCCCATTGGAAAACCGAAGGCGACTGGCTGGCCGCCGCCCTCCGCGAAACCGGCCGCGCCCCGGCCACAGACGTGTGAGTTCACCCTCCGTTTTCAAAAAAAGATAGGATAGATGGACCCTCGCCTTGGCTGACAGTCCTCCATCCAGCCACAGCAGCAGCCGGAGCGTTCCCTGCCACGTGTCTCGCTCTCACGCGGCCACGGTCACCTTCCCCTCGCGGGTTTTGGTGAAGCCATGGAGTTGCACGCCGTTGGCGTCGAGGTGGCGGAGGGTGAGGGTTTCCTGCGCCAGCGTGAGGTGGCTGAACCCGTAAACCGTTTCGCCATACGGCCCGCGGTCCTGGCGTTTCATTTCCCGAACCCGCGCGCCGCCGCCGCCCGATAGGACGAAGGACGTGGGATGGTCTTCGAATTCCAGGTGCTGGAGATCGTGGTCGTGCCCGCACAGATAGAGCGGGATTTTGTATTGGCGGAGCAGGGGATCGAGCCACTCCACCAGCCTCGGCGTATCGCCGTGCCGGCCGTTGCTGAAGACGGGATGATGCCCGAGCACGAAGGTCCAGGGCGCGCGCGGCTTTTCCAGCTCGGCCTGCAACCACGCCACCTGCGCGGCGTGCTCTTCTTTGGTCAAGCGCTTGACCGGGAGCGGCGTGCCTTTGGCGGCGGCCTCCTTCGCTTTGGCGAGATCCTCCTCACTGGGCGGGCGCGAACTGGGCAGGTTGGTATCCAGGCACAGGAGCGTCAGCAGCGGAGCGCCCGCCGGGGTTGTGACCTCGGCGCGATACCATTTCGCCGGCAGGGTCCAGCGGGTGAAGCCCCGCGCGGCCCGCGCGAGCTGGATATCCGCGCCGCCCGCGGTGTCGCCGTAGTCATGATTGCCCAGCACCGCCCAGCAGGGGCCGGGAAAATGGCTCCTGGGATACGGCTCGCTGAACCCGCTGCGCCAGCGCGAGGAATTGATCCCGCTCAGCCGGCCGTAGAAATTATCCCCGAGCATCAAGAGGCCGGCGGGTTTAATCCGGTGTGTCTCCACATGGCGGCGCATCGCTTTGGCGACGGCGGTTTGCGCGGGCGCACGGCTGCCGAAATCGCCGAGCGTCAGCAATTCGATCCCGCCCGCGGCCGAAGGCGGCGCAAGATCCCCGGCCGCCAGCACGCGCGGCTTGGTGGCCAGCCCCAGCGCGGCGCTGGAGCAGAATGCGGTGCGCAGAAAGCGCCGCCGCGACACGCCACGGCTCTTGACGGGACGATCGAGAGGCGTTGGTGACGAGCGCGGGGAGGACGGGTCTGAAGTCACGGAAGTTTTCATGAGCGGAAAGCGGGAGGCGGGGGAGAGGCGATGCCCCCCCGGCAGCGGTCCGGCCGGAGGGCGCTTCCAATGTCCACGCTCGGACGCGATCCCGCCAACAATTTTTGCCAACCCGGTCGCCGTTTCGGTAGGGGCCTGTCTCCCCCATTGCAGGACGTTTCACCCATGCTAAGCATGTGCCCCTCCGGTGCTTCAGGTTGGCGGCACGCCCTCGGCCCGGCTTCATCTTCCCCCCGACATTTTCCCAATACCATGCTCTGGATCGGCAAGAAATTTTTCAACATGCGAGAGAAGCTCTCCGTCAGCCGCGGCCTCATGGCCGAGGACGTGGAGAAGCCGTTTCTCGAACACCTCGAAGATCTGCGCGTCACGTTGATGAAGGTCATCACCACCCTCATCGTGTCGATGGTGGTGTGTTTTGTGTTCAAAGACGATCTCATGAGCATCGTCAAATATCCGATCGATGCCGCGGAGATCGATGTCCCGGATGACGCCCAGTTGCCCAAGGGAATCAGCAATGCCAAGGAATGGCCGATCGTCATCGCCCGCGCGCACGGGCAGATGGGGCTGGACGGGAAGGAGCGCGAGGTGTTCCTGCAGCACGCTTTCACCGAAGCGCAGGCGCACCTGCGTCCGGTGTTGAGGGCCTTGATCCTGCACCACGCGGCGAAGGATCTGGACGAGTCCCAGCGCGCCTCTTTCCTCCAGGCCACCACCGGCGGCGATGAGGAACTTCTCGCGCTCGCCCAGGACATCGGCAGCAAGAAGAAGCTCTACACTTCTTATGAAAAAGGCCCGGTGCGGATGCGGATGTGGTTCGGCAAGCCGGCCGAGGGGTTCAATCTGTCGATGAAGCTTTCGCTGTATGCGGGCATCGTGGTGTCGTTCCCCTTCCTGCTGTATTTCCTGCTGGAGTTCATCGTGCCGGGGCTGCGGCCCGAGGAGCGGCGCGTGCTCTGGCCCTCGCTGGTCGTCGGGTTCGGCTTGTTCCTCACCGGCGTGGCCTTCGCGTATTTCCTGGTCACCCCCAGCGCGCTGCGGTTCTTTTTCCAATACGACTCCAGCTTCGGCGGCGAGACCGATTACCGGTTGAGTGAATTCGCCTCCTTCGTGGTCAATTTTACGCTCATCTTCGGCTTGTGCTTCGAGCTGCCGGTGATCGTCTATGCGTTGAGCAAGATCGGTGTGCTCAGCTATGAGCTGATGAGCCGCACCCGCTCCTATGCCATCATCGCCATCACCGTGCTGGCCGCCTTCATCACACCCACCAGCGACATCCTCAATCTCTCGCTCCTGGCCGTGCCGATGATCGTGCTCTACGAGTTGAGCATCTGGATGATCTGGCTCAAGGAACGGTCGGAACGTAAAAAAGAGGAGCGCGAACGCGCCGAGGACGAAGCCCGCCGCCAGGCCCGACGCGCCCGGGCCAACATGGCGGATGCCTATCTCGCGACCGCCCCCGCCGCCACACCCGCCGAGGAGCCTCATGGCTCGGAAGCCGCAGTGGAAGAAGACGAAGGCGTCCACGATGTCGATCCGACCGCCGCGACGGAGGGCGACGTTACCGCCGATCCGGGCGGGTTCCGGCCGCCGTTTGCCGAGGATTCCGCGAACGGTGACGTGACCTTTCCGGAGGAAACCGACCCCACTGGCGAAGCCGCCCGTCATCGGGATTGATGCGCATGAAAAAAGCGAGAATAGAAACTGTTAAATGCAAGTGATTCTGGCGAAGATTTTCCTCCTATTTCTTTTTGCCTGTCCTGTTTTTGCAGATGGAGTTGACGTTCTATTTTCTGCTGGCAGAAAAGATGAGCGCAAGGTTTTCAGGAAGCAAGATATAGAAGAGTTAGGCGGTGTTTGAAAACTGATTTAGAGACATAAATATATTGTTTTCAATTGTTTATGAATTGGAGTGAATGCGCATGAAAAAGCGATTTGGCTGGCGGGAGTCGCTGAAGAAGCGGCTTCTCAAAATGGTGGCGCCCTGATCCGGCGACGTGGCGGCGGCGTCCTTTCGTTGGTCAGGAACTCATCGGTCTCCAAGGAATCGGAGTGACCCGGCGGATCAGGAAGCCGGCGGCGCCGGTGCCGACCTGTTCGCCACGGGTCACCCGGTTGCGCGTGACAGCGCGTGGGTGCTGCAACGCCCGGACGACCTCACGGAGTGGAAAGATCTCCAGCCTCTCACCCGAGATGCCGCCGGCCTCGCCACCCTCACCGGATTGCCGGCCAGGCGGGAGCCGTGTTCTATCGTTGCGTCCTCGCTCCCTGACGCTTCGGAATGTCTTGGGAAATCTATTCGTTTGCGT
>CAZQUC010000427.1:0-3898 GCA_964596095.1 uncultured Enterobacteriaceae bacterium | reverse complement strand
CGACGCGCGCCGGTTATGATCGCGGCATGTTCACGGGAATCATCGAATGCGCGGCGGAGACGGCGCAGGTGGAAGCCACCCCGCACGGTGGACGCTTCGCGCTGCGCGGCGTGCCGTTCGCGGCGGAGTTGGCCCACGGCGAAAGCGTGGCCGTCAACGGGTGCTGCCTGACCGTCACCAAGACGGAGCCGGGCGGCGTGGTGTGGTTCGATCTGCTCGCGGAAACCCTCCGCGTCACCAACCTGCGGCGGCTCGTGCCCGGCGCGCGGGTCAACCTGGAGCGCGCGCTGCGGGCCGGCGACCGGCTCTCCGGCCACTACGTGCAGGGCCATATCGACACGGTGGCGGAGGTCTTCGACTTCTCGCCGCACGGCCAGGATCACCGGCTGGAAGTCGCCCTGCCCGCCGCGTTCGAGCGGCACGTCATCCCGCGCGGCTCCATCGCCCTCGACGGCATCAGCCTCACCGTCGCCGAGGTGAAGGAAACGAGCGTGGTGTGCTGGATCATCCCGACCACCGCCGACGTCACCAATCTCTCCACCCGCCGGCCGGGGGATCTGATCAACGTGGAATATGACGTGATCGGCAAATACGTCGCGCGCTGGGCCGAGGCGGCGCACCACGCTCATTGAAGGCCAACGTCTCAGACCTCAAATCGAAAATCCAAAACGGCGGCGGACGCGCGGGTCGTGGCCTGATGAAATTTTTGAGCAAATACATCCCTGACTCGCTCGTGACCGAGGTGAGCCGCAGCATGATCACCGGGTTTCATCCTATGCTCGACCCGGCCATTTATAAGGACAAAAGCCGACAGCCGCGGCAACGAACATGCTATGTTGGCGCGTCCGCGGCGCTCCCGCCGTGGTCAGGCCCGCCTTCCCTCAACACATGTTCCATACCTTGCCATGCTTCGACCATCATTCTTCATCGTCCCTCTGCTGGCGGGGCTTTGCGCGCCGTTGGCCGCGCAATTGACCCCGGTCTTCGAATACAAATTCCCCGCCTCGTATGACGGCAGCCTCGATCTGGCTCCGGTCGTCGATCAAAGCGCGGCCGGGCATGATGGCACCATCCACGGCGAGGGCGGCGTGACCGTGGCGCTGAGCGACGACGTGCCGTCCGGCCAACCTGCCGGCACGCGTTCGCTGGATTTGTTCAACACACCCGGCGCGATCCTCACCGAGGAGACAAAATTGTTCAATCTCGTGGAAGTCGCCTCCCACGGCGGTCTCACTTTCGACGTGTGGTTCAAAGGGATGCCTACGGCGTCGAGCAAGATCATCGACTATGCCGGCACTCTTTACATCGGCGCGCGACCCGGCAATGCCGATGGGGATGACAACCCCGGCGAATTGTTCTTCAGCGTGGGCAATTCCATCGTCGCCTCGCTGGTGCTGGATGCGGATGATGGACTTTCGCCCGACGACTGGAATCACGTCCTGCTCACTTACACGGTGACAGACGCCTCCAATCCCGAGTCACTCGTCGGCGATGTCGTCGTCATCCTGAATGACGAAATCCGGGCCGCCTTCGGAATCGCGATGAATTCGACCGGAGACTCGCTCGACCGGCCCACGGCGGTGGGCAGCCATCCGACAAGCGTCAATGCCACCACGGGCGTTCGCGGCGAATCGTATAACGGATTGGTTTACAATCCTTCCGGATATTTCGGTGTGGAGCCGCTCAGCCAGCCGATCTTCGTGCTGATCTCGGGCAATGCCGGCGGTTTCACCGCCACCATCACCGATGGCGCCAGCCCTATCGTTCCTTCATCGATCAGCGCCAAGTTGGATGGCACGGCGATCACCGTCACGGTGGACAAGGCCGACCCTATCACCACCATCACCTACGCGCCCGACGCCCCCATTCCCGGTGGAGCGCATACGGTGGAGGTAACTTATACCGCGGAGTCTTCCACCTCCTATACCAGTTCCGCGTCCCTGATTGCCATCGGTTCGGAAATCCGGCCCGTGCTGGAATACCGGTTTCCCGCCTCTTACGACGGCTCCGGGGAAGACGTGGCCGTGATCGATCAAAGCCCCGCTGATCACAACGGAGTGCTCAACATTCCGGTGGCCCTCAGCGAGGACGTGCCGCCCGGCGCGGCGGCCGGACTGGCGTCGCTCGATCTCACCGAAGGCGCGGCCTCTGTTCTCACCGAAGACATCGACCTGCTGACCAGCGCGAAGATTCTCGAAACGGGCGGGTTCACCTACGACATCTGGTTCAAAGGCGCCCCCACCGCCAACCTCAACAAGCTCATCGACTTCGCTGGCACCGACTGGCTCGCGGCCTCCACCGCCGATTCGGACGGGGACGGCAACGTGGGCGAGATCGTGATCTCCCCCGGCAACGACTACGCCAACTCCCTCCGCCTCGACGCCGACGACGGTTATCGCCCTGACGATTGGAACCATGCCGTGGCGCGGTTCCAGGTTACCGGCGGCACCGTGGCCAACCTCACCGGCACGCTGAGCCTGACGCTCAACGGCGTCACTCGTTCCCTCACCGGCCGCAGTGTCACCAGTTACGGCGACGACCTGAACCGCCCCCTCGGCATCGCTTCGCATCCGAGCGGCGGGGAAAAATATTCCGGCCTGATCTTCAATCCCAAGGTCTTTCTCGGCGTCGTGCCGGACGACTCGCCGACCGCGGCTCTCACCGCCAACCAGGCGGACGGCCTCACGATCACCTTGCAGGATACCACCAAGGTCGTGGCTCCCGCCTCCATCCGGCTGGCGCTCAATGACACTGCGGTCACGCCCGAAATCGGCAAAGCCGACGATCTCACCACCATCACCCTGCCGGCGGCCGGCCTTGCCGCGGGCGCGCATGTCGCCACGCTGGTCTTCAGTGACGAAGACGGCGACATTCACCAGCACGTGCTCAACTTCGCGATCGCCGGTCAGGCTTCGGCGCCGCTCTTCGCCTACTCCTTCCCCGCGTCCTACGACGGCTCGGTGGACCTCCAGGAAGTTTACGACCAAAGCGCGGCCGCCAATGACGCCGTGGCCGACGGCCAGAATGGCGATGCCCCCATCCCGCTCAGCACCGATGTGCCACCCGGCGCGGCTGCGGGCACGCAATCGCTGGATCTCACCACCGATTACGGCGCGCTGCTCACCAACGGCATCAAGCTGCTCAACGTGCCCTCCATCATCGGCGCGGGAGGGTTCACCATCGATCTGTGGTTCAAAGGCGTGCCCACCGAAGGCACGGCCCTGCAAAAAATCTTCGACTACGCGGGCACCGAATCCATCAGCGTCAATGCCAACGGCGAGCTGGTCGTGACTTTGAATAGCGCGGGCGGCACCACGCTGCGCCTCACCGAAGGCGACGGCCTGAGCCTGGAGGACTGGAACCACGTGGTGGTGACCTTCGCCGTCACCGACGAAACGGCTCAAGCCAGCGTGGTGGGCGATCTCACCGTCACCCTCAATGAGAACCCGGTCACGGTTTCCGGCTGGGCGTTGACCACCTTCGGCGACAGCCTCAACCGCCGGACCTCCATCGGGTCGCATCCGCTCGGCGGGGAAAATTACCGGGGCTTGGTTTACAATCCGACCTTGTCCCTTGGCGCGGGCACCGTCCCCACCGGCCCGGCATCGATCACCCTCACGCGCAGCGGCAACACCGTCACCCTCACTTACGAAGGCATCCTGCAATCCTCGCCCGATCTGCGCACGGCTTTCACCACGGTGACCGGCGCCACCTCGCCCTACACGATCACTCTGCCGGCGAGCGGCCAGTTGTTCTTCCGCGCCCAGGCCGCCGAATAACTCCCGTCGCTCACATCTGTGTTGAGCCGCGAAGCGGCGGCCTGGGTAGGGTGGCGCCTCCGGTCCGCCTCGTCCGGCGTCCCGCCGGAGGGTGCGCCGGTGGCGGGTCGTTTTGTGGT
>CAZQUC010000426.1:0-3903 GCA_964596095.1 uncultured Enterobacteriaceae bacterium | reverse complement strand
CGCAATGGCAACCAAGGCCACCGCGTGTCGTTCGAGCGCCCGCCGGAGTCGCAATTCTGGAATTGGGAGCAACCCTTCGTCGAGTGGGCGGAACGCCACGGGATCGCTCTCGACTACATCGCCAACAACGATCTCGAGTTTCATCCGGAGGAACTGCACGGCCGCGCGCTGGTGCTAAGCGTGGGCCACGATGAATACTGGTCCGCGCCCATGCGGGACACGCTGGAGAAGTTCATCGCTGGCGGCGGCAACGTCGCCTTCTTCAGCGGGAATGTCTGCTGCTGGCAGGTGCGCAACGAGGATGACGGCCGCGCGCTCACGTCGTGGAAGCAGAATTATCACTCGGACCCGGTCTATGCCGCGCGCGCCGGATACGAACGCTTGGCCTCGCTCTGGAGCCATTATCTCATCAAGCGTCCGGAAAATTTTCTGACCGGCGTGGGTTTCCTGTGGGGCGGGTATCATCGCAGCCATGGACAATTGATGGACGGCAGCGGCGCGTTCACGGTGCATCGGCCGGATCATTGGGTCTTGGCCGGAACGGGGTTGAAAGGCGGCGAGGCGTTCGGCGGCAAGGACACCATCGCCGGCTACGAATGCGACGGCTGCGAACTCGTCTGGCGCGACGGCCTGCCCTTTCCGACCCATCGCGACGGCACGCCGGAGAATTTCGAAATCCTCTGCACCGCGCCAGCGCAATGGCATCCGGATGATTGCCAGTGGTATGATCATTGGGAAAACGGCCGCGCGGGCCACGCGGTGCTGGGCGTGTATCAACGCGGCGGCACGGTCTTCACCTGCGGCAGCACCGATTGGGCGCACGGCCTGCGCGGCGGCGATCCGGCGGTGGAACGCATCACCCGCAACGTGATCGACAAACTCTCGTCATGAACCGACGTCGGGCAGGACGAAGAAGCGGCGCGTGGCCGCGGCTCGCGGCGATGATGCTGGCCGGCACGCCGGTTTGGCTTGACGCCGCGGAACTGCTCCACGATTTCGACGGCGACGGCGTGCCGGAAAAGCTGCTCAGCGCGCCGGGCGTGAATGAGATTCACCAGCGCGACGCCGCGGGCCAGTGGACGAAGGCCGACTACGCGCTGCCCGAGGGCGTGACCTTGGTGGACGAACAGGGGCGCGACGCGGGCCTGCGTTTCGTGGACCTGAATGCCGACGGCTTCGACGATATCCTCTTCTCCAACCCGTCCCGCTACGCGATTCATCTGTGGACCAAGAACGTGCAGCCGCAACTCGGCTGGACGCGCGGGTGGTCGCAGTTCGTCCGCGCCGGCGAACGGACCGGCGCCAACGCGGAGCCGCCCTCCGTGGCGGGTGCGGAGGTGAAGCTGGTGGACGGGGTGTTGCTCATCACCCATCCAGCGGCGGGAGCACGGCCGGCCGCCATCGAACGCGTGGTCGCAAAGCAATTGATCGCCTTCGACATGCCGCCACCGCAATCGCCCGAAGAGGCGCTGGCGAGCTTCCGCGTGCGCCCCGGTTTCCGCGTCGAACTCGTCGCTGCCGAGCCAGCGGTCATCGATCCCGTGGCCTTCGACTGGGACGCGGCGGGCCGACTGTGGGTGGTCGAGATGCGGGATTATCCCCTCGGACTCGACGGCCAAGGCCAGCCCGGTGGCGTGGTCAAGGTGCTGGAGGATGCCGATGGCGATGGCCACTACGAACGCGCGACGCCTTTTCTTGAAGGCCTCGCTTTTCCGACCGGCGTCCTGCCGTGGAAACGCGGCGCGCTCATCAGCGCCGCGCCCGATCTGCTCTACGCGGAGGACACCGATGGCGACGGCCGCGCGGACGTGCGGAAGGTGCTCTTCACCGGCTTCCACCCCGGCAATCAGCAGCACCTTTTCAATGGCTTTGAATGGGGGCTCGACGGCTGGGTTTATGCCGCCAACGGCGACAGCGGCGGCCGGGTGAAGTCGCTGGCCACGGGCAAGGAAATTTCCATCAGCGGACGCGACCTGCGTTTCCGGCCCGACACGGGAGAGATCGAAACCGTCTCGGCCCAGTCGCAATTCGGCCTGCGCCGCGACGACTGGGGGCATTGGTTCGGCAATTACAATTCCACCTGGCTCTGGCATATCACGTTGCCGGAGCATTACCTCCGCCGAAATCCTCAACTCGCGGTCAAGAGCGTCCGCCGCGTGCTCGCGAATTACGAGGAGGCGACGCGCGTCTTTCCCGCCAGCGCGCCGATGACGCGGCCGAACGAGCCGTGGTCGCTCAACCACGTCACCAGCGCGTGCGGTCCGAGCCCGTATCGCGATGACCTGTTCGGCCCGGATTTCGCCACCAGCGTTTTCATCAGCGAACCCGTGCACAACCTCATCCATCGCGAAGTCCTCGAACCCGCGGGCGCAAGCTTCACCAGCCGCCGCGCCGCGGGCGAGGAACGCGGCGAATTTCTGGCCAGCACCGACCCTTGGTTCCGCCCGACCACGCTCAAGACCGGCCCCGACGGCGCGCTCTACGTGGCCGACATGTATCGCTTCGTGCTGGAGCATCCGGAATGGATCTCCCCCGAAATGCAGGCGCGGCTGGACCTGCGCGCCGGTGAAGACAAGGGACGCCTCTACCGCATCGTGCCGGAAGGCCAACCGCGGCGGCCGATCCCGAGCTTGGCAAAGTTGACGACCCGCGAATTGGCTGCCGCGCTCGATAGCCCCAACGGCTGGCAACGAGACCTGGCGATGCGCCTACTGGGGGAACACGCCGATCCGGCGACAGGCGACGCGTTGCGAAGCCTGCTCGCGCTCACGCACGCGCCGAAAGTCCGCTTGCAGGCGTTGGCGACGCTGGGGCTGCTGCAAACGCTCACGCGGGAAGACCTGATCGCCGCGCTGGCCGATCCGCATCCCGCCGTGCGTTGTGAGGCGCTGCGGCAAAGCGAAGCCTTCGCGGACCGGGGCGATGCCGTCTGGACCGCCGTGGCGTCGCTGGCCCGCGACAGCGACGCCGAAGTCCGGGAACAAGCGGCCTTCTCGCTCGGTGCATGGCCGCCGGCGAGCAGCGAGCCTGTGCTCCGCGAATTGGCCCTGCGTGACGACACCGACGAGCCGTTGCGGCTGGCCATCCAATCGTCGTTGCAGCCGGAGAGCGCCTTGTTCGCGCAGTTGCAGGCGGAGACTCCCCTGCCCCGCCCGGCGGCGGCAGCGGTGACGCTGTCCGCGTCTTCCTCCGACCGCGCGGCGGTGATCGCGGGCTACGCCGGAGTGGAAAAACTGACCGGCGATCCGGCGCGCGGACAGAACCATTTCCGGCTCTTGTGCGCAACCTGTCACCGCTTGCGCGGCGAAGGGCACGACATCGGACCGGACCTCGGCATGGTCGCCACCAAACCCGTGGACTGGCTGCTGACGGCCATTCTCGACCCGAACCAGGTCGTCGAAGCCCGCTATCGCGCCTGGACGCTCTCCCTCAAATCGGGCGAGACCGTGACCGGCCTCATCTCCGCCGAGACGGCGAACAACCTGGTGATGCGTCTCGCCGGCGGCGGCGAATACGCCGTCTTGCGCCACGACATCGCAAAGCTGGAATCGCAACCACTTTCCCTCATGCCCGCGGGTTTTGAGTCCGCGCTCACCCCGCAGGACATGGCGGACCTACTGCGCTGGCTGCGCGCGCCGTGAGAACAGCCTACCCCGCGCGCCGCTCGCGGAGAAGAGCCGCCGCCGCGAAGCCCAGCACCCCGCACAGCGCCCACATCGCCGCCGGCGAGACCTGGTAAAGCCCGAGCCCCAACGTCGCGCCGAGAATGCCGCCCACGCACCAGACCAGCGAGTTGACCCCCGCATACCCGCCGCGCCGATCCGCCGGAGAAAGACTCGCCAGATAGGTGCCGGTGCGCGAAAACGCCAGCATTTCCCCCACCGTCAGCACCGCCATCGACAC
>CAZQUC010000425.1:0-3911 GCA_964596095.1 uncultured Enterobacteriaceae bacterium | reverse complement strand
GGGCCAATTCCACCCGACCGGTGCTATTGGGGAGCTTCGGCAGGCTGGGGCCGTGAAGGGGCGTGGCCGCGGTGAGGCCATACGCGGCGCGGAAGGCCGCCAGCGCGGTGGCATCGGCGGCGGGATCGAAGGTCACGAGCAACAGGTAACCGCCGGCTGGCAGCACGGTTCCGGAGGGAAAGGTGAAGGCCGGCGCGCCGCGCACCACCCAGCCGCTCAGATCGACCGGCGCGGTGGAAGAATTGTGCAATTCGATGAACTCGTCCCGTTCGTTGTCGAGTTCACTGACGTCGGGCGGATGATACATCACCTCGTTGATGACGACGGGGCCGACCACCGGCAACGCATTCACCGCGCCGAAGGTGGCAGCCGTGGCCGGCCACAACTCCGTGGGCCAATCATAGGTCGGGGCATTGGTGAGCACGCGGACGTAAGCCACGCCCTGCGCGGAAGGGCCGAAGGAAATCTCGTCGCGGAAGCCGGTGGGCGCGCCGCCGGCTACAGCGGTGAGGATGATGTTATCCCCCTGGGCGCTGAGTCCGAAGGCTTGGGCGCCGGCATTGAATTGGGCCTCCTCCACCACGAGATACCCGCCCGCGGGCACCGTCGTGCCGGCGGTAAACACATATTTCTGAAGCTGCGAACGGCTGTCACTCAGCCACCAGCCGGAAATGTCCACCGCCGCGGCCGTGGGGTTGAACAATTCGATGGCATCCTGCTGACCGGTCGCGGGATGGGCCAGCGCTTCGCTGATGACCACCGGCGTGGTGGAGTAATTGCCGGAGCCCGGCGTGGGGGTCGGAGCGCGTTGCCAATTGGTAAGGGCGCCGGCAACGGCGGGAAAGAACACAATGGTCGCGCCACCATCCGGGAGGCGGCCTTGGGAAAGACCACGCGTTTGCGCGCCAAACACGACCACATCGAGGGTCGTCCCGCCGTTGCTGAGCACGATCTGCTCTCCACCGGCGCTGAGCTGGAAATTGCACTGGTTGCCCCCGGTATTCTCGCCACTGGCTTCGAAGAGCGTGAAGCCACGGCCACGGATGAAGGACAGCGGCGGAATTCGCGTGATGAACGGTTGGGTCGGCGTGTCGCTCAAATACAGACCACCCAGCGCGACCGGATTGGCGTCCGGGTTGTAAAGCTCGAACCAATCGTCGCCCCCCAGCGGCGAGGCCATCCATTCGTTGATCTTGAGCGTGGCGGACGAGCCCAGGGGCACGGCGACATTGGCCGCATTGGGCGAGGGCGTGACGAGCGCCCATTCCCCCGCGCCGGCGCCGACCCGCCCGATCGACAGGTCTTCCGCCTGCGGACCGAACGTCACGGTATCCCGCACGGTGGTCCCTTGATACAGTGATACCGTCTGGCCATCGGCCCCGATGCCGAAGCCGGAGTGCAACCCGGGATCGGTGGTCCGGTTGTCGCACCATATGATAAGATACCCGCTGGCGGGAATGGAGGCGCTCGCCGGGAAGAGAAACTTCGCGGGCGTCCGAGGATCGTCGGTCAAGCTCCAGCCTTCGAGACTGACGGCCGCGTTGGTGAGATTGCGCAACTCCACGAAGTCCGGCTCGGCAGAGCCGTTGGTGACGGCGCCACCGTTCAAGGCGAGGATCTCATTGAGCACGACGGTCTCTTGGGCATCGGCGGAAAAGGAAAGCAGACCACCAAGCACGCCGATCGGCAAGAATCGACCGGGGAGCCATCGCGGGCACTCACGGGGGAGCAAACGATCCGGAGATGAAAGGCGGCGGGACAAGACGGGGTAATGGCGAAACGGCATACGAAGAAAAACAGAACCGGCTTTGGTGGAGGCTTGTGGACGCCGGCAAATCTATCAGGTTCCACGGCGCGCAGGAGCACGGCTTTGCGACGGATTCGTGACGTGAGCGTCAACGCCTCACGGAGCCCGTCGCCTCGGGCTGAAAACTGAAAACTGAATGCTGAAGCCTGAAAACTCCGCTCCCACATTGACAGCCCGCGCCCCACGGGCCTAGTGCGCGGGATTCCCTTATGCCCATTTGGCTGACCATCCTCGTCCTCGTGCTGCTCGCGTATGTCGTGGGCGCGACTCCGTTCGGCTATCTGGCGGGACGGCTGCGGGGGATCGATATCCGGCAGTGTGGCAGCGGCAATATCGGTGCCACCAACGCCATCCGCGTGCTGGGCAAGGGATGGGGTATTCCCGTGTTTGTGCTCGATCTACTCAAAGGCTGGCTGCCGGTGCTCGGAGCTGCGTGGTGGGCGCAGCAGGATCCTGCCTTCGCCGCTCATCCCGTGGCGCAGCAAGTGGCGCCGGTGCTGGCGGGCCTCGCCGCCGTCATCGGCCACATGGCGACCTTCTGGCTGGGCTTCAAGGGCGGCAAAGGTGTCGCCACCTCGGCCGGCATCATGATCGGCCTCGCACCGTGGCCGTTGCTGATCGCGCTGCTGGCCTGGCTGGTGTCGCGCAAACTGTGGGGTTATGTTTCGCTGGCCTCCATCATCGCGGGTTGGACGCTGCTGCTGGCCGTGCTCGGGCAAAGCTGGTCGCGCGGGATTTTCAACGGCCCGCTGACCGTGCTGAGCGCCGTGCTGGCCTTGCTGGTGACGCTCCGCCACCGGACCAATCTCCGGCGTATCGCCGCCGGCACCGAACCCAAAGTGGGCCGGCGGCCGCGCCCCGCGTCCCCTCCCGGCCCTGCATCTTCATGACACGATTCGGCATCATCGGCAGCGGGAGTTGGGGCACCGCGCTGGGCGCGTTGCTCGGCGAGGCGGCGGACGAAGTCGTCCTTTGGGGGCGTGATCAACCCGTCGCCGAGACCATCAACGCCACGCGGGAAAACGCCGCGTATCTGTCCGGCGTCACGTTGCCGCCGGCCCTGCGCGCCACCACGGCGCTGGAAGACCTGCGCGGCGTGGAGGCGCTGTTGGTTGTCGTGCCCTCCCTGGCCATGCGCGCCGTGGCCGCGAGCCTGGCCGCGCTGTCTTTGCCGGAAGACGTGCCCGTCGTTTCCTGCACCAAGGGCATCGAAACCGCCACCGGCCGGCGCATGTCGGAAATCCTCGCGGAGGAGCTGCCCGGCCATCCCATCGCCGTGTTGTCCGGCCCCAATCACGCGGAGGAAATCGCCCGCCATCAGCCGGCCGCTGCCGTCCTCGGGTGCGCCGATGCGACGATGGCCCGGCGGTTGCAAGACGCGCTCATCCGCCCGTGGTTCCGCGTTTACACCAGCGACGACCGGTGCGGCATCGAATGGGGCGGCGCGATGAAGAATGTCTTCGCCATTGCCAGCGGGCTTTCCACCGGGCTGGAGCTGGGCGACAACGCGCGTGCCGCCCTTGTCACCCGCGGCCTCGCCGAAATGATGCGCCTCGGCGTCGCGATGGGCGGACGGGTCGAAACCTTCCAAGGGCTCAGCGGCGTCGGCGATCTCATCGTCACCTGCTACAGCGAGCACAGCCGCAACGGCCGCGTCGGCCGCGCCCTCGGCCGCGGCGAGCGCCTGCCGGACATTCTCTCTCATATGAAAATGGTCGCTGAAGGCGTGCCCAACACCGAAAGCATCCACCACGCCGCCCGCCGCGCCGGCGTGCGCACCCCCATCATCGACACCGTGTATGCCATCCTCTACCAAGGCCTGCCCCCCCTCGACGCCCTGCGCGCCTTCTTCGCCCGCGAGCCCCGGCCCGAAGCGGAGTGACGGCCGACAGCGGCACGGGGCTTGCGCATGAAGGAGACGGTCTGCCGGTTCACATCAGCAAGAAAATCCAAGATGGCTTTGCCGTGATCCCCAAGCGCTGGGTCGTCGAGAGAACCTTTGCTTGGTTCAACGGGCAATGCCGACTGAGCAAGGGCGATGAACGATATACCCGGACCTCCGGATCAATGATTGGCCTCGCCTCCATCGCCAGACTCCTGCGAG
>CAZQUC010000424.1:0-3911 GCA_964596095.1 uncultured Enterobacteriaceae bacterium | reverse complement strand
TGTTTCTCATTCTGGCTTTGTTGTTTTTGCTTCCCTTCCTGTGGCTAGGGGGGAGCTTTGAAAGCTGGTTTTCGGGAATGGGCGCGGTGGAATGGCTGCGCGGTCTGGGCGCGTGAGGGTGGCTGGGTGGGATGGGGTTGCTGGTGGCCGATCTGGCGCTGCCGGTGCCGGGCACGGCGGTGATCAGCGCGTTGGGGTTCGTGTATGGCGCGGTGATCGGCGGAATGGTGGGCGCGCTGGGGTCGTTTTTGGCCGGGGCGCTGGCCTACGGGCTGTCGTGGAAATATGGCCGTCGCTGGGCCGATCGGCTGGCGGGTCCGGGGCAATTGGCGCGTTATGAGGCGCTCTTCGCGCGGTCGGGCGTCTGGCTGGTGGCCCTGTCGCGCTGGCTGCCGCTGCTGCCGGAGGTGGTGGCGTGTCTGGCCGGGCTGAGCCGGATGCCGGCGCGGAAATTCTTTCCCGCGCTGGCCTGCGGGACGGCGCCGCTGGGGTTTGTCTTTGCGGCGGTGGGCGCGGCCGGGGTGGAACGGCCGGGGCTGGCGCTGACGCTCAGCGCGTTGCTGCCGCTGGGATGTCTCGCCGCGGGTTGGCACTGGTGGCGGCCGGGGCGGTGAACGCGGAACGCCTCAGTTGTTGGCCTCCACGTGCTCCCGCGCGCCGCCGGCGACTTCCACGTCCTTTTCCGCGTGCGGGGTGTCATCGGTCAACGGCCAGGCGGCCTTCATGTTGAGGCGGTCGGGCGGGCTGAGGACGAGGCGGTTCTGCGAATCGAAACCGAAGGACCGGTAGGTCAACGGCACGACGGTCAGGCACAGGCTGTCCTCCGGCAGGCGGCTGAGGTGGAGGATGGAGGCGAAGGTGTTGTTGGTGTCGAGCACGATGTCGTCGCCGTAACGCAGCGGTTTTTCCGGCGGCACGGCTTCGGTCGGGAAGATGAATTCGATGGACACATTCGGGAGATCGACCGACTTGGCCCGCACGACGAAGCCCGAGGTGAACGGGCGCGAGGGGTCCAGCGTTTCCACTTTGTAAATACGGTATTCACCGCGCACGTAGGCGGGGGCTTCCTCCGCGTAATTCTGGATGTAATTGCGCTTGCAGAGGTCGTTGAAGGTGGCCAACTCCTCGTCGCTGTAGCCGAAATACCGGGCGTAGGCTTCCTTCGCGAGATGGAATTTTCCCTGCGGCACGGTGCGCTCGTTGAATTTCTTGAGCGGCGGCAGTTTCTGGAATTTCTCTAGCAGGGCGTAATTGCGCGGCTTCTCCGGGTGTCGGAAAATATACAGGCTGCCCAGCCAGCTCAGCGTGGTCAGCGCCAGCAGCAGGAAGATGGCGATGGTCCACCAGAACAGCCACGGATCGCCCTTGGGCGGCGGCAGTGTGTTCTTGGGCTTGGAGTAAGGACTCCGGCTGGCGCTCATGAACTCGACTTGCAAGGGCATCGGAGACAGCAGGAAAAAGGGTTCAGCCGGAGATGGCGGGCACGGGGGCTTCGGAGGCCGCCTCGAACGAGGTGCCGCAGCCGCAACTCCGCACGGCGCGGGGATTGTGAATTTTGAAGCCGGCGTCGTTCAGCGAGTCCTGGTAGTCCAGCTCCACGCCGCGCAGCAGGTCCACACTGTCCGCCGCGATGAAAAGCCGCATGCCCTCCTGCTCGACCACGAGGTCGCCCTCTGCGGGCGTGCCGATCTGCATGATATACTGCAAGCCCGCGCAGCCACCGCGTTCCACTCCCAGCCGGAGCCCGGAGACACCCGTCTCCTCTCGCTCGGCGAGCAAGTCGCGCAGGTGCCGGAGGGCCTCGGGTGTGGCGTGGATCATGGCAAAATCATCGTTCGGAGGGCGCGACCGGTGGAATGCGCCTACCAATGGCGGGAATCCCGGCCAATGCGAATGAAAATCGGATATTGCCTCTAATTTTTTCGTCACCGGGCTTTTTTCCCTGGCGATCCGCCACGGCGAGCGCTTCCGCCCGCGGCGCGATCCGATGGGTTATACTTTGATCTTCTTCTTTTTATAACTCATGGTGTGGGTGACGATCGGCTGATCGGACCCGTGGGGGAAATACTCGCCGCCGCCGGTCAGCTCGTTGCCCTCGACTTTCATGTAGAAATTGCGGACGGTCCGGTCGTCTTCCGAGGACCAGACGAGGGCCTTTTTCTTGTCGTCCCAATCCATCTCGAACTCCTCGGTGTTGCCTCTGGAGTCGAAATACCACGCGCGATAGACCTCCGCCTTGGGGTCGTAGGTGCAGATCCATTTGTAAGTGGTGGGTTCCTCGTCCTCGGAAGATTCACCCTTGCCGTGCATTTCAAAATGGGTGCCTTCGAGGGTAAACAATCCCTTCCACTCGTCCTTGCTGTCGGCGGATTCGCCCGAGATCAGGTAGTCGTAATGCTCCGTGCCGGTCCACTCGGCCACGAACGGCTCGAAATACTTCACCTTCTCCTTCACCAGTGCGAGTTGCTCCTTCTGGAGCTCGCGGGCTTGCTCCTCGGTCAGCGGCTCTTGGTCGGGGTCGGATTGGGCCGCCACCGGGGCGAGCCCGGCGAGGAAAAGCGTCAACGTGAAGGCCAGAATTCTCATACTCAGTGGCGATATGTTAGCCGTGTTCTGGAAAAAAGCGAATTCCGCGCCGCGTCGCGAGCCGGAAGCCCCACGCCGGAGGGTGCCCACCCCGGTCGGGCGCATTCCCATTTGCAGGACGTGGCCGGCGGAGGAAAACTGACGGTCCGCTCATGAGCTCGCGCGCCGTCAGACCGCCTCTTCCGTGGCCGGCCCTCGGGTTATCCCTGGGGCTGCATCTGCTCGTCTTGCTGCTGGCGGCGACGCCGTCCGTGCGGGAATTGTTGGCGTCGCTCTCCTCTCTCGCCGCCTCCGCCGCGCGGCAGGCGTCCGGTGTGGTGGTCTCACCCGAGGAACGGGAAATTCTCGTCCCCGAAGTCACGCTCGTCCCCGCCCCTTCCGCGCCCGCGGAAACTTTCATCCGCACCGACGATCTGCCGGAAGTCGCGCCCACACCGGGCACGAAACGATTCATTTCCGACCGGGACACGCGTGCGAGTTCGGCCGCGGTGCCCGATCCCGCGGGCGCGGCGCACGAGATCAGCCAGGAGGGGATCGATGTGCCGGCGGTGGAGGTGATCCGCCGCGAGCAAGTGGACGGCGAAGAGGAAGAAACCGCGGCCACTGCGGAAGCCGCGCTGGCCGCCGCCACACCACCGCCGCCGCCTTCTCCTCCCTTGCCGAACGAGCGCGCCACTCCTCTCCGTGAGCCCGCGCCCTCCACCCCGCCCCCTCCGCCGGCGGAGAACATCGCGCTGGCTCCCGAAGCCGACGTGACCATCGACCCCGGAAAGCCCGCGGAAAAAACACCCGCGCCCGCCGACGATCCGCGGACGGAAAAGAAACCGCCGGCTCCCGCCCTGCGCGACGCCACCGCGCTGACCCCGCCGCCCCCCGTTCCGCTGCTGGAACCGCCACGGCCCTCGGCGCGCCCCCGTCCTTCCGGCGCCGTCAGCCAGCGCCGGCCGACGCAATTGCGCGGCGCGATTTCCAATCAGGGACCGGCGAGCGTCGATGCCGAAAATACCGCCTCCGGCCGTTACATGCGCCAAGTCACCAGCGCCATCGAAGCCGAATGGCACCGCAAACGCCGCGCCCACGCGGACTTCGTCACTTACGGCACCATCAAGCTGGAGTTCTATGTCAACAAACGCGGCCAGGTCGAATCCCTCCAGATCAAGAACCGCGACGGGGCCAACGCGGTCATGCAGGACTTCACGCTCAATGCCGTGCTCGACGCTAAAATCCCACCCATGCCCCCCGGTCTCGGCGATCTCATGGAAAACGACCGCATGCTGATCACTTACGACATCATTGTGTATTGAGGGGAAGATTTCAGTTTTCAG
>CAZQUC010000423.1:0-3916 GCA_964596095.1 uncultured Enterobacteriaceae bacterium | reverse complement strand
CCTCCCGTTCACGGCTCGAAGACGAAGGCCACATAGACCGTGGCTTCCATTTCCTCCGCGCGCATCCGGCGGTTGCGGTTGTTCTCGCCCCAGCTTTCGGTGAAAATGATCTCGTCGCGCTCCTTGTTGTAGCCGGTGATGACGGAGGCGTGGCCGCCGGAGTCGCGGTCGGGCCAGGAGTCTTTCTCTCCGCGAACCCGGCGGGGATCGGGCAGGCGGGCGGCGGGATCTTTGGTGAAGGTTTCCAGGAAGCGGCGATGCACGTCGTCGCGCTCGCGGCTGAAATAACGCCACATCAGGATCGGCCGGCCTTTGGCGATCTGGCCCATCACCTCGCGGAATTTGAGCGGCGGGCGCAGTTCCTTCATGGACAAGCGGCCTTCCTTGGCGGCGGCCTGGTAGATGGGAATGATGCGCGCGTTGTCGGTGTCGCCTTCCTTGTAACCGGCGGCGGCGGCGAGTTGGTCGATATTCACATTCACCGAGTAAAACTGCATGATCATGGCCAGCGTCCCCATCGCGCAGTAGCCGCGGCTGCCCTGGTTCATCATCGGCACGTTGGTGATGAGGACATCGCCGTTCGGCAGCTTTTCCACACTCTCGCGGGCCTCGCCGCGCCGCTCGCTGCCGGTCTGGGTGGAAAGCCGGCGGCTCACCTCCGCGGCAGGGATGATGATCAACGAGACCAACTGGTCGTCCTCGGCCATGAACCGGAAGCGCACCACATCATTGGCGAACTCGGTGGCGCGCACGCGCAACAGCCGGTTGCGGCCGATGTTGACACGCTGGCCCGGATTTTGGCAATACGCTTCCAGTTCCGTCGGGATCTTCCGCTCCAGCTCATCGAAGAGTTTCTTGAATTCCGCGCGGCGCGGGTCGTTGGCCCGTTCCTCCTTCCGCTCCAGGCGTTTCAGATCCTGGCCGGAGGGGCCATCCTTCTGGTAATTGGCCTCGCGGGATTTCTTGAATCCGAAAAAATTCCCCGCCTCCAGATACGTCACCTCCAGCCGCTTGAGGGTGTCGCCTTCGTAGTGCGCCTGCACCTGCTGCGGCCGCGCGCCGAAGAGCGTGCCCAGCGTGCGCAGTTCCTTGGATTTCTTTTCCGCCTGCACGCTGATGTCCTGCCATTGGCCGGGCAGCGGCTGCTCGTTGCTCCAGACTTCCTTGGTGAGGAGCGTGTCGGCCAGGTTGGCCTCCACCGCTTCCGTGGTCGTATCCGTGCCGACCTGAGCCCGCGCGGGCAGGGCCACGAGCAGACCGGCCAAGGCAGCCAGACCAAGATGAAGGCAAAGGTGTTTCATAAGCAGATTCCACGATACTTCCCCAAAAGGAAAGAAATTCAAACAACGATTGCGTCGCGTAGATTACCGCGGGGTGACGGGACGCCTCATCATTCCCCGTGCGGAATTCGCGGCGTATGCGACGATTCCGGCGTCTGTCATCCCCGTCCTGCCGTCGTTTATTTTATGAAACCAACCGCTTGTTCGTTCGTCATCCCGTTCCGGCTCGTGATCGGCCTGGCCCTGGCCTTCGCCGGTCCGCTCCGCGCCGAGACCGCGCCGGCCTCGTGGAAGCTGGAACTCACCGGCCCGTGGGAAGTGGATGGCAAATTCGCCAAGGGCAAAGATCTGAGCGCCGCCGCATTCATCGACCATGCCCACGCCGTGGTGGCCAGCGATGAAACGCGCACCCTGCAACGCGTCATCCTGCACCCCTCCTCACGCCTCCTGCTGCCCCGGCAGCAAATCCCGCTCGCGCCCGGCGAAGGCACGGAGTTGGACATCGAGGGCGTGGCGTATTCCCCCACCCAACAGGCGTATTTCGCCACCGGCTCGCACGCGCTCGCCCGCAAGAAAAAAGTCGTGGAGGACAGCCGCAGCGGCGTTTTCAAACTGCCCGTCGATGCCAAGGGCGAGCCGCAGCCGGACAAGGTGGAATGGGCTTCCCTCCGCGGCGCCCTGCAAGCCGATCCCGTGCTCGGCCCTTACGTGGACAAGGACGCCGACCATCACGGCGTGGATATCGAAGGACTGGCCGAACGCGACGGGCGGTTGTTCTTCGCCCTGCGCGCGCCCTCGCTGGAGGGGAAATCCTTCGTCGTCGAGACCGGCAGCCAGGAATTGTTCGGCTCCGGTCCGACACCGAAGTTGATCCGCCACGAAATGCCCTTCGGTCCGGGCTTGGGCGCGCGGGAGATCGTGGCGCTGAAGGCCGGCGGCTACCTGCTGGTGGCTGGGCCGGCCGGTTCGGAAGAAGCGACAGAGGGCTTTTCCTTCTGGCTGTGGCCCGGTCCCGGCGCGACGGCGCAAAAGCTCGGCGATCTCGAGGGCGTGCCGGGCAAGGCCGAGGGCGTGTTGTTGCACACGCAAACGGCGGACAAACTGGAAGGCGTCCTCTTCTTCGACGGCGCAAAAGATGGTGGACCCGTGGGATTCCGTCTCCAACGTGCGGCCGATTGACCGGAGATGAATCAGCCTCCCTTGCGCAAACAATTGGTGTTGGTCCGCCATGCCCGGGCCGGATGGGAAACGGGCCAGTCGGATTTCGACCGCGCCCTGCTGCCCCAGGGCGAAGAGGATGCCCGCGCCTTGGGCCGGTGGTTGCGCGACCAGGGCTGCACGCCCGATGGCGCCGTGGCCAGCGCCGCGCCCCGCGCCGAGACCACCCTCCGGCGGCTGACGGAAGCCTGGCCCGCAGCCGCGAGATGGCCATCCCTGGCCGAGGCCGCCTTGTATGAGGCAAGCGCGGGCTCGTTGCTCGACGTTGTCCGCGGCTTCGATGAGTCGTGGCAAACCGCCCTGCTCGTCGCGCACAATCCGGGCCTCAGCCGGCTCGCCGCCTTTCTTTTGGGCGATCCCACCCTGCCCGAACTCCGCCCCAGCGGGTTGCTGTGGCTGGAATGCGCCACCGAGTCGTGGAAAACCCTCGGCCCGGACGAGGCCGTGCTCTTCCGCCAGTGGCAGCCGTGAGCCGGGGCCGAAGGGTGAACAAATTTCGAACAGAAGGCAGGGAAGGAAGCAAAGAAATACCCGAATCGCTCGCTGCTTTCCGTGAAAATTATCCGCGGTCAGGAGAGGGAGACGCGCCCCTCGCGCAAAGGATGAAATAAATCCGTGGAGGAACCGTTCTAAGCAGGCACGTTGTCTCTGGACGATCGTGCCCCGCCATGAGCCGCGCCTTGTCCCCATCCGCCACCGTGTCCGTTCCCGCTTCCGCCGCCCCGACGCCGCCTGCTGCCGCCCCGCGCCGGAGCCGGTTCCGTCGTTTCGTGTGGCTGCTCGTTCTGTGGGCGCTGGTGTATCATGGGCTGCCGCGCCTGCTGACCATTCCCGAGCCGTTGCAGCAGCCACCGGCGGATACCGGCGGCCTCACCGATCGCGACGGCCGCCCGTTGCGCCAACCCCTGGCCGATGGCCGCCGGCTTTCGACCTTCGCCTTCAACCAGGCCCCACGCGCCTTGATCGACGCCACCGTTTCCGCGGAAGACAAACGCTTCTGGCGGCACGGCGGCATCGATGTCATAGGCATGGCACGGGCGCTGGTGGATTCCCTCGCCGCCGGCCGGCCGGTGTCCGGCGCCTCGACGATCACGCAGCAATTGGTCAAGGTCGCGCACGGCCGCTACACCAACCGCACCTGGAAGGACAAGCTGCACGAAATGGCCTACGCGCGGAAGCTCGAGCTGACCTGGACCAAGGAGCGCATCCTCACCGAATACCTCCAGCGTGTGGAATACGGCAACTCCTCCACCGGCGCGGCGGCGGCGGCGCAATTGTATTTCCGCAAACCGCTCGGCGACCTCAGCGTGGCGGAGTCGGCCTTTCTCGCCGGGCTGCCGCAGGCGCCGACGCGGCTCAATCCCTACCGGAATTTCGAAGGCGCCAAGCAACGGCAGTTGTGGATCCTGTCGCGCATG
>CAZQUC010000422.1:0-3925 GCA_964596095.1 uncultured Enterobacteriaceae bacterium | reverse complement strand
CCGGCGGATTCGCGGGCGGGGTTCCGGCGGAGGATGAATCGTCGGTCGTCATGCCGTCCCAGCAAAGGGCGCGCCGACCATTTGTCGAGCCTCGTAGCGGGGGCGTCCCGCCCACCGCCGCGGCCGGCCGCGCGCTCAAACCAAACCGGCGCCTCCTCGGAGTGAGTTGACTTCCAAAAATCGCAGCGCGTCGCGAGCCCATTCACTCTGGAGCAGACGGCACGGGCCCCTTTTCCTCAGGCTCGGGATAGGAGAACTCCCGCAGGACTTCGACGTTGGCTTCAGCGCGCTGGGTGATCGGGCTGGCGGTCAGAGTGGTCACTACTTGCCAACCTTGCGAACTTGTGCCGACGGAAAAAAGGGCGGTCTGGCCGGAGGGAATCAACGCCAGAATTTCGGAGTGCAGGGTTTCCAAGTCTTCCGGCTTCCCCGCCGTGCGGCTGGGTGCGAGTCCGCTTGCTTCCGGCAGGCGGCTGAGGGTCACGTCGGCTTCCACCCGCACGCATTCACCGGTCAGCACCGGCGTGAGATCAATCACCAGGCCGTGAGGGGCCGGCGGGTCTGACGGCGGCTCCGAAGAAGGAGGGATGAATTCGCGCGCGACTTCTATCTTGGCGCGCTGGCCGGAGCGCGTGATCACGCTTGGTGTGGTCAGCAAGTTGGTGCCGGGCGCTTGGTTCATATCCCGCAGCCAGAGTTGAAACTCAGCTTCCGTCATGATTTTCTCCTCGATCAGCCAGGGGCTGGGGGAGTGTTTTTCAATGAGCTTGGCGGAGAGGGAAACCGTTCCGGAAGCTTGGCCGTTCACCGCTTGCCGTAGAAGGCTGAGCACCCCATGGTCGCGCCCATTCATGGTCGCCACGAGCCCCGAAGCCGGATACCCATCTGAGGCCTGCTTGTCATCAGTCATCAGTATTCCCCAAAACTCCAGCCATTCTGGGAGCGTCCGTTCCTGCAATGTGAATGCCGTGCCGGGGATGACGCTGCTTTCTTCTTCATAATTGCGCCCAAACATCAGAAAGTTTGACGGCATGTCATATTCGCGCGTCACCATTTTTCCTGCGTCCGGCGCATCCTCCTTGACGGCGATGCGCAGGGTCGAAGGCGCGACGTAAGTCACAGCCGCGCCGGCTTGCGCGGCTAGCAAGGCCACTGTGTCTTTCATAGATAAGGCAAGGTAGCGCCCGAAGCTCGGCCGCTCGGACAAGGCTTCGGCGGCGGCTTCATCCGCGAACTCGAAGCGCAGATTTTCGATCGTGGCATCGCGGAGATGATTGAGCCGCCGGCCTTCGGCGAGCAGGCTTTCCAGCGCGGCGGCGAATTTTTTCCCGGAGGGCGCCCAATCCTCCACGAAGAAAGTCGCCAAGCGGCGTTGCAACGCGGGGTCGGAGGCGGGGTCCGGGGGCGGCGGTTGATCCGCCTCCACGAGCGGCACGTCAGCGACCGGTTTCCAAGCCGGCACCGTGGGCGGCTGTTCCATCGCGATCGGCGCCGGGGAAGTTCCGCCCAGCCAGCGGATCACGGCGGCCAGCGCCAGCAGGGCCAGCAGCACGGCGGCCGCGGCCAGGAGACGGCGCTGGTGCTGACGCCAACGATGCCGGGCCTGGGGATCGAAGGCGCGGGCGATGGGCGCGGCGGCGAATTCCTTGGGCGGTCGGGGGCGGGGGCGAAGGTGACGCCACAAGTCATCAACCGAGGTCACCTCCTCCTGCGAGGGCCGGAGTTGGAAGTGCCGGTGCAAGCGTGCTTCGACATCGGCGAGCGCGGCCAAGCGGTCGGCCACCGCCGGATCGGCGAGGAGTTCGGCTTCGAGCGCGGCGTGGTGGGGCGCGTCGGTGCGGCCTTCCACCTGGAGGTGGAGCCGTTGGAGTGTGGTCTCGTTCATGGCGTGGATGAATGGGGAAAGAGTGGTTCGGCGGGAAGCGGGCCGTCCGCCTCGGCGCGGGCGAGGCGTTCTTCGATGCAGGTCGCGAGCGCGGCGCGCAGCCGGCTGAGGGTTTGATAAATGGCATCCAGCGATTGCCCGCGCCGCCGGGAAATCTCCGCGCAAGCCAAGCCGTCCTCGTAACGCCAGGCGAGCAATTGCCGCGACGCGTCTGGCAGGCCGGCCAGACAGGCGTGCAGCGCGTGATGGCGACGGGTGGTGGTTTCGTCCATCTCGTCGCGGCGGTCGAAGGCTTGGCGCACCGCTTCCATCGCGTCGGCGGACAACAACCGCGCGGCCCGCGCCCGGCGGCGGCGGAAGTCTTGCAGCTTGCGCGTCGCCACGCCCCGCGCCCACGCGCCGAAGCGCCGCTCCGGATCGTAGCGGCCGAAGTGCTCCCACAGTGCCATCGCCGTTTCCTGGAAAATATCCTCCCGCGCCGAGACTTCGCCCACCACCGCGCCGACATAGGCTCGCAGCTCGCTTTCGTGGGCGAGAAACAGGCGGAGGAATTGGCGTTGGTGGTCCATGGTGGGAAAGTTTTCAGTTTTCAGCCTGAGGTGCATGTCCAAGGTGGGAGGGCCGAAGACGCATCGTGACTTCTTTTCTACTTCGCTCGTCGCCGGATTTCCTGACACCTTCGCCCGATTTTTTCCCAGCGCGCGTCATCCGTGTTCCATCTTGACAGGTCGCTCGATTTGAGACGAAATCTCAAGAGTCATGAGCACGCTCCATTGTCATTCCCGTCCGTCCGCCCTCCATCCCTCACCGGTCCGCAAGCGTGTCCGGTCGCTGCTGCTGGTGGCGGGAGTTCTCGGGCTGGCGGGCTCGGCAGTGGCGGAAGAAGCCGGCTCGGCCGCGAGCGTGAAGGAATACCTGGTGAAAGCCGTGGGCGAGATGAAAAAAGCCTCCGCGGATTTCGTGAAGGCGAGCGCGGAATACAGCCGCCTCGTCAAGATCCACGGTGGCAAGGTCGTGGCGGCCTATGAAGCGGATGCCGACAAACTCGACGCGCTTATTTCGCGGATGCAGGGCGATTACCGGGCGATGGACAGCTTCGGCTACGAGACGGTAGAGGGCATCGTCGCCGGGGTGGAATCGCTGGCCCATTACGACATTTATCTCGATGCCGGCGTCCCCGCCAAGGAAGGGCCGGATGATGTCGCGCCGGTCACGCTCACGCTCGACGGCGGCGAGAAGATCGACCGGGAAGGTTCGCTTTTCACCTACATCATCGAACCCGCGCTGTGGGGCGGCGACGACCGTTGGGTGGTGACCGTCGGCGAGAAAAAGCTGCCGCGTCCCGAGGTGCTGGCGGCGGCGGCGGTCGATGTCGATGCCAAGATCGGCGAACTGCTCAAGGACAGCGAGGCCTGGCAAGCCAGCGTCAAGGACTGCTTCGGCGCGATGATCGTGATGACGCCGACGCTCTCCGACTATTTCGAGGATTGGAAAGAATCCCGCTACGCCGACACCACGTCGGGCCGCTTCCAGGCGGTGAGCCGGATTTCCGACATGAAGGGCATCATGAGCAGTTGCGCCGTGATGTTCAAGGCGGTGAAGCCCTCCGTGGAGGCCAAGGACAAGGCGCTGGCGAAGTCGGTGGATGTCGGGTTCGACGGCATTTTGTCGTTCATCGACCTACTCGGCGAGCGCGAGAAGGCGGGGCGTATCAAAGAGGCCGAGATTGACGAGCTGGCTTCGCAAGCGAAGGAGAAAACCGACAAGCTCGTGCCGCAGATCGAGCAGGCCGCCGCGGTCGCGGGGGTGAAGGTGGACTGAGGCGGGTGGTTTTATGCGAAGTCGATCAATGGTCATGCCAATCTGGAATTTTCGATTTATCGTTCAACGGTCGGTTCGATCCGGTCAACGCGAGATACCTCGCGAACGAACCCCGGAGGGGTTCCCCGTGAATAGCCGGGGGTCGAATGACCCCCGGACCCTCGCGATCACGAGGGACAACCCCGGAGGGGTTGCCCGATGCGGGGCGGATCATCCGGC
>CAZQUC010000421.1:0-3939 GCA_964596095.1 uncultured Enterobacteriaceae bacterium | reverse complement strand
TCGCCAATCGTTAAAATTTAGGAAATCTAAAACAAATGATTGCCATCAGCGGACAGAAAGTCTAAAATTTTCCGCCTCGGTGGCCGGATCGGAACTCATTCCGCGGGCCGGGAGGAACCGTCGCTTTTCAACTCCACTTTCACCGCTCACCCGCCATGGAACGCAAGCCACGCCGCCGTCAGGATGAACCGCCCGCGCAGATCGAAACGCCGTGGGGCACGGTGGGGGCGGCGACGCTCCTCATCATGGGCATGGCGGGCTACCTGTCGCTGGTCAGCTACGACGCGCGCGACATCCGGGGCGAATGGCTGCTCTGCAAGTCCCTGGCCACCACCAGCGAGCCGAACATTCCCGCCAACAACATCGTCGGGCCGGTGGGGGCGTATCTCGCGGCCTGCGCGTATCTGCTTTTTGGCGCGGCGGCGTATTTGTTGCCGACCTCGATGGTGTGGTTCGGCGTGTCCATGCTGGTGTCGCGGCTGCGGCTCGGCTGGCGCGCGCTCGGGGGACTTGTGCTCATGATGCTGACCGCCTGTGGGTTGCTCAGTGTGCAGAATGTGTTGTTCCAGCATGAGGCCGCGCTGCGGGACTGGGCCAGCGACAACCACTTGCTCAATCCGGGCGGCGGCATCGGCTGGATGCTGGGGGAAAAAATGCTCGCCGCCGCCATCGGCCCGATCACCGCGCTGCTTTTCCTGGGGCTGGGCTACGCCACGTCCCTCATCATGATGACCGGCCTGCATCCGGCGCAATTCATCGCCATGTGCCGCGATCTCTTCGACGAGCTGCGCCTCCGCTGGCGCGAACGCGAGCGCGGTCCCGCGCTGGCCATCAACGGTCCGGGCGGTTACGCCTCCTCGCTGCGCCGTGAAGCCGTAGGCCGCGGACGCGGTGAAAGCGACGCCGAGGCCGGCTCGGGACGCCTCCGCCGCCGCGGCTCTCGCGACGTCGAGGACGAATACATCATTCCCGGCCTGGAAGTGGCGGAGCATCTCGGCATGGCCACCGGCTCAAAGAAATCGCGCGGCAAAAAAGCCGCCGCCGCGGAGGAGGACGAAATGGAAACCCCCGAGCAGATGAGCCTCGATCTGCCCACCAAGCCCGAGCCGAAGATCATCGACTCCTCCGAGCGCGCGCCCGTGCCGTCGGATCGGCCGAGTCTCGCGGACATCCGCCGCAAGGCCAAGGAGCAGAAGGCCGCCGCCCTCGCCGCGCGCGCCAACGGAGAATCCGGCGCCAGCGCCGGCGCGATGACCGGCGACTTCAGCAGCTATGAGTTGCCGGATTTCGACCTGCTGGCGCTGCCCGATCCCTCGATCTACAAGCCCGTGGACAAAGGCGCGCTGCTGGCGACGCAGGAGACGATCATCCAGACGCTCGCCTCCTTCAATGTCAACGTCACCCCCGGCGACATCACGCGCGGGCCGACCATCACGCGCTACGAGATTTACCCGGAGGAAGGGCTGCGCGTGAACCGCATCACCGCGCTGGAAGACGACATCGCGCGCACCACCAAGGCCGAGCGCATCAACATCCTCGCGCCCATTCCCGGCCGCGACACCGTGGGCATCGAAATCGCCAATGCCGACAAGACGCCCGTGCCGTTGCGCGAACTCATCGAAGACCCCGCCTTCGCCTCCGGCAAAGCCAAGCTGCCGCTCGCGCTCGGCAAGGACGTTTACGGCCACACCATCATCGGCGATCTCGCCTCCATGCCGCACCTGCTGGTGGCCGGGGCGACCGGGTCCGGGAAATCCGTCTGCATCAATTCCATCATCACCTCGCTGCTCTTCCAGTTCACGCCGGAGCAACTGCGCTTCATCATGGTCGATCCCAAGGTCGTGGAAATGCAGCAATACAACGACCTACCGCACCTCGTCATCCCGGTGGTGACCGATCCCAAGAAAACCCTCGCCGCGCTCAACTGGGTGGTGACGGAAATGGAGGCCCGCTACCGCGTCTTCGCCGATTGCGGCGTGCGCAACTTCGACGCCTTCAACAAACGCCCGTTGCCGGAGAAGCCCGCGAAGAAAGTCCCCTCCCCCGCCGCGCCTTCCCGTGGCGTCACTCCCGCGCCCGCCGCCAAGGCTGCCTGCGCCGTGGCCCGTCCGCCGGCCGAACGGTTCGTCGTGCTCGGCGATGCGCTCGCTGAAGAAGACACCTCGGAGGAAGACGAAGCCGCCCGCACCGCGCGCCTCATCGCCGACGCCACCGAAGGCGCGCCCGATCTCAGCCCCGAAGAACTGGTGGACGTGGAGAATCCCTCCGCCGCCTTTCAGGACACGCCGACGCGCCGCGAACTGGAGCACAGCGTGTTTCACGCCCATCAGGTCAAGATGGAAGAAGGCGCGGAAGGCGAAGGCGACCTCAATCCCGGCGACCCCGACGAACTGCCGCCCGTGCCCGCCAGCACGCGCGCGGAGACCGTGTGGACGAAGGACGACGACATTTACGCCGAGGAAGAGGAGGAGGACGACGGCATCCCCGACCGCTATCCCTACATCGTCGTCATCATCGACGAGTTGGCCGACCTCATGCAGACCGCCCCGGCGGACATCGAAGTCGCCATCTGCCGCATCGCCCAAAAGGCGCGCGCGGCCGGCATCCACCTCATCCTCGCCACCCAAACGCCACGCGCCGACGTCATTACCGGCGTCATCAAGGCCAACATCCCGTGCAAGATCGCCTTCCAGGTCTCCAACGCGCTGGACTCGCGGGTCATCCTCGACTCCAAGGGCGCGGAGAAGCTGGTCGGCAAAGGCGACATGCTCTATCTCCCGCCCGGCAGCGCCAAGCTCATGCGCGCCCAGGGTGCCTTCGTCAACGACGACGAAGTCCTCAAACTCGTGGAGTTCTGCAAATCGCAGGCCAAGCCGAGCTATATCCAGGATTTCAAGCCCGGCCTCGACGGCGACTTCGGCGGCGGCGAGGGCGACGGCGAAGCGATCACCGACGAAGACGAAGACTGCTACGAAAAGTGCCTCGAAGTCATCTCTCAAGAGCGCCGCGCCTCCACCTCCCTGCTCCAGCGCCGCCTGCGCCTTGGCTACA
The DNA here is from genome assembly GCA_964596095.1 of uncultured Enterobacteriaceae bacterium. Taxonomy (GTDB): domain Bacteria; phylum Verrucomicrobiota; class Verrucomicrobiia; order Verrucomicrobiales; family V1-33; genus CAJBME01. Next base: position 888 of record CAZQUC010000421.1, on the reverse strand, counting down.
CCCGCGCGGCCCGCATGATGGACATCATGGAAAACCGCGGCATCATCGGCCCCGGCGAAGGAGCCAAGCCGCGGGAGATTCTGGTCAATCTCAGCGATTACGGCGATCCGGAGCTGGATTGAGAACCTAGGTCGGCGCCTCTGGAGTGCGGAGGCTCGCCTCCGCTCTGCCGCTCACTGGCTTGCCGGTGAGTCGAAAACGAAGGGAGCGCGAGAGAACTTCCCGGGGCGCACGCCGGTGATGGCTGCCCGACCTCCCCGCCCCGAGGGGCAAGCCCCTCACCCCCCAGAGCGGAAGCGAGCCTCCGCACTCCAGACGCGGCATCTCGCGCTCCTGCGCCCTGCGCCACGGTGGAGCCGCGTTCAGCGTCTGCCCAAACCGAATCCTGGATGACGTTTCTCGTGGCGGACACAGAGCACACGCACTCCATCCGTGCGAATCTCGAACAGCACGTGGTAGGGAAAGCGTTTCAACTTCACCCGCCGGACTTTCCTCGAATCCATCCAAAATGAAAACCGCTCCGGATGCGCCGCGATCTGCCGCAGAGTCTCGGACAATTTCGCAAAAAAGTCGTCTCCAAGGGTTTCCCGCTGCTCGTCATACCAGCGCACAGCCTCATTGACTTCCTGCTGGACACGGGCGTGATAACTGAGCCGTCTCATGCGCCAGGTTGGCGAATTTTCAGGCCGGCCATGAACTCCTCATGCGACAAGACCATGTCGGGATTCGCGTCCATCTCCGCGGAGCGTCGCTCCGCTTCCTCCAGCCACGCTTGATCTGCTGACTTCTGCCATTCTTCGGGCACACTGGCATACAACCGATCCGCCAAGGCGATCCGCTCCGGCACCGGCAGGGAAAGCAAAAAAACGTGATCCGGGGTGGATGCAG
>CAZQUC010000420.1:0-3966 GCA_964596095.1 uncultured Enterobacteriaceae bacterium | reverse complement strand
TGACGCGCACGGTCTCCGGCCTCCTCGGCAGCACGGGCGGCACGGTGGAAATGATCATCAGCCTGGGCGCGACGCCGCCGGAGTATGCGGACTGGCAGGGGCGGGTTACCGAGACCGACGGCACGCCGGTGGCGGGCGCGCCGGTCTATGTGGGGCGGTTTATCAACGGGACGTTCTTCGTGGCAGGCCAGACCACGGCGAACGAGGCGGGTTACTGGCGCATCGAGCGGATCCCGGCGGGCAGTTACACGGCGCTGGCGTTGTCACTGGACGGCAAGCGCAAAGGCACGCGCGGCCCGCTCACCTCGACGCCGGAGGTGACGATGACGGCGAACATCGTGCTGCAATCGCGCGCGGTGGTGGAAGGCGTGGTGCAGTTCGCCAACGGCGATCCCGTGGAGGGCGCCCTCGTGGGCGGCGGCGACCGGCTGGTGACCACGGATGCCCTCGGCCGCTTCACCCTGCCGGGCGTGCCGACCGGCAACGGCCAGATCAGCGCGGGGTTCGTGGCGGTGCCCGGGCATGCCGACCCGCGCAAGCAGCTCACCCGGCTGGGCAGCACGTCCCTGAACGTGCAGGCCGGGGAAAATTTCGCCGTCATCCGTTTCGACGCGGTGGGGCGCATCATCGGCACGGTGCGCGACGCCGCGGGCCAGCCGGTGCCGAACGTGAATGTGGCGCTGCCGTTTCCGTTCGGCGATCTGCCGTTCTTTTTATGGGTGAAGGCGGACGCGCAAGGGCGCTATGAATTCCCCGGCCTGGCGTTGTCCGGCCCGATCCAGGGCGCCTATGACGTGAGCGCGCCTTCGCCGCCGGTGGAGGAGCCGTTCGACGGCGAGGGCGCGGCGGCGGCGCTCAAGAACGCCAGCGAGGAAGAGGTGGCGGCGATCATCGGCGAGGCCTTCGCGGCGTTCTCCGGCGTCAACAATCCGCTCCTCACCGGCGGCGCGCCGTTCAACCCGAATGTGTTCGGTTTCAAGAAAAGCGTGCGGCTGGATTTCGATGGCGAGACCGAGGTGGCGGACATCCAGTATCTCGGTCCTTCGCTCATCAGCGGCACGGTGAAAAACGGCCAGGGCGTGCCCATCGGCGCGCGTGTGCGGCTGACCGGGGTCGGGCCGAACGGCGTGGGGTATCCCACTTTCATCACGCGGGCGGAACTGAACAGCGATCCGGCGCTGGGCACGTTTACCTTCAACGGCCAGGCCTTCATCGGCGACTGGGGCTTGCAGGCGGCCAGTCCGTTTTTCCCGGTGGTCATCTCCACCTCGGGCCGCACCACCTCGCTGGATCCGGACGCCACGGACATCCTGCTGCAATTCCCGCCGGTGCAGGAAATCAACGGCAGCCTCACCGGCGAGGTGCTGCTGCCGGACGGCTCGCCCGCGGGGGCGAATGTCGAGGTGAGCATCACGGCCAACCTGGGCACGGACGATCCGCGCATCGTGCGCACGGACGCGGAGGGCCGCTTCACCACCGGCGCGGCGCTCTTTTCACTGCGCGGCAACACCAGCTACACGGTGACCGTCTTCGATCCGGCCACCGGCGGCCGGGCGCGGACCTCGGTGCATGTGAAGGCCGCGCAGGACAACCTCATCTCGCTCACCCTGCTGGGCCGGGGCGAACTGGAGGTGCTGGTGAAACGCGCCGACGGCAGCCCGGCGGCGGGCGCGGAGGTGGCGGCGGAGGGCGGCCAATTCCCGCACGACACCGCCGCCGGCGTGACCGACGCGGACGGGCGCATCGTGTTCTCCAACCTCTTCCAAGGGCCTTACGGCGCGAACGCCAGCGCCACCATCGGCCTCACGCGCGTGGCCGGGCGCTCGGGCGCGGTGGTGCCGCTCGACGGTGCGGCCACCGCCATCGTCACCCTCTCCTCGACCGCCACGGTCACGGGCCTCTTCGTGGAAAGCGACGGCGTGACCCCGGTGCCTTCCGCCAACGTGCGGCTCGGCAGTTTCGCCTATGCGCCCACCGGCGCGGACGGGCGGTTCAGCTTTGCCGACGTGCCTCTGGGCACGCATGTGCTGACCGCCGTGAACCCGGTGACCGGCCGCGGCGCCAGCGCTTCGGTCAATCTCACCACCAACGGCCAGACCCAGGATGTGCGCCTCGTCGAGACGACCCTGGGCGTGGTTTCCGGGCTGATCCTGAACGCCGAAGGCACCGGCGCCGTGCCCAATGCGGAGGTGACCCTGACCGTCGATGATCCCTTTGCGTTGACGCGTGTCTTCAAGGTAACGAGCGGGCCGGACGGTGCTTACAGCGTGGCGGGCGTGGCGCCGGGCGGCTTCGGCGTGGAAGTGGTGACGCGGCTGCCCGGCGGCCTGCTCAGCGGCGACCGCGGTTTTGTCCGCGCGGTGATGCCGGCTGGTGCGGCGGAAATCCAGGTCGATGTGCCGTTGGAACCGCGCGCGTCCATCGTGGTGCGGGTGTTCGAGGAGGACGGCGTGACGCCCGCCGCCAACGCGCGGGTGGTGATCCATTTCGGCAATGGCCGCGTCACCCGCGACGCCGACGCGGAGGGCCTGGCGCTTTTCCCCGGGCGGCCTTTGGGAACCTACAACGTGCAGGCCGCCTCCTCCGCGGCGGGCGCGACGCGGAACCGCTCGCCGTTGCAACGGGTGATCCTCTCCGATCGCGGCCAGGTGGTGGAGGTGGCGCTGACGTTGCGCGGCGTGGGTGCGGTGGACGGCGTGGTGTTGGAGGCCGACGGCGTGACCCCGGCGGCCGGAGCGGAGGTGCGGTTGCATGTCAAGACGGCTTTCACGACTCCGCCGGAAGGCCCGCCTGCCGGCGAGGACATGGTCACGCCGATCGCCGAAACCCTGGTCGTGGGGCCGGATGGCGCGTTCGTGTTTGAGAATTTGCCGCCCGGCCTGCCGGTGGAGTTGAGCGCGCGGCGGCTCGGCCTGGCCGCGTCGGAGACGGTTGCCAGCGTCGTCTCCGGGCAAACGGTGACGCGCAATCTGCTCCTCACCGCCAGCGGCTCCGTGACCGGACGCATCCTGCGCGAGGACGGCACGACCCTCGCGCCGGGCACCGAAGTGGTGGTGGAGTTTCCCTCCCACAGCGGCTTGCAGGGCGCGATCCTGCAAGTGGTGGATGGCGACAGTGTGTTCGACATCTCGCCGGTGCCGCAAGGGCCGTGGACCCTGCGCGCCGTGTTCCCGGCCACCGGCGGCCTGGCGCTGGCCGCGGGCGGCATCGCCGCCAACGACGAAGTGGACGACCTCGGCGACCTCATCCTCGACGAAACCTTCCCCACCGTGGTCGCCACCACGCCGGAGGACACCGCCGATGGCGTGGACATCAACGACAGCATCGTCGTCACCTTCAGCGAACCGTTGAAAGCGGCCAGCGTGAATCCCACCGGCATCTTCCTCCGACCCGCCGCGGGCGGCGCGGCGGTGCCGGTCACGCTTATCCAACCGGCGCCGGAAGTGGTGATGCTCGATCCGCTGGAGCCGCTCGAAAGCGAAACCACTTATCAGCTCGTGATCGTGGACGGGGAGTTGAAAAACGCGCTCGGCCAGGTGACGAACACCGGCCCGCGCGACCGCGTGGACCGCCCGTTGCTGGCGCTCTTCACCGCCACCTTCACCACCCGCGATCAGCGCCCGCCGGTGGTGCTCAGCTTCACGCCGGAAAACGGCAGCGCGCAGGTGGACCCGCGCACGCCGCTTCGCCTGAGCTTTGACGAACCCATCCAGCCCGGCGCCGCCGTCACGCTCACCGGCCCCACGGGCGTCATCGCGGGCCAAACGATCCTCGGCGTCAACAATCTCGTGCTGACCTTCGTGCCCAGCGTGCCGTTGCCGGTCAACGGCCGGTTCACCGCGTCGGTCAGCGGCGTGCAGGATCTCGCCGGCAACGCGGCGCTCGACCAGCCGTTGACCTCCACGTTCGATACGCTCGACACGCTCGGCCCGGACATCGCCGAGCTGCGGATCAAAGACGGCCTGC
>CAZQUC010000419.1:0-3967 GCA_964596095.1 uncultured Enterobacteriaceae bacterium | reverse complement strand
AAAAGCAGCGTTTTCATACGTCAAAATTTCGCGTTGAGATCAAACATAAAAATATCGCTCTTGAGCGGTGGCCCGGCGATTTCGTCGGCGCTCAACCATTGCGCGCCGAAATAAACATTCGACGACAGCGCGAGCCGGCCGCCGAGCGTCCACCCTTTCATGTTGGTGCCGCCGCCGCCGAAGTATTGGTCGTTGAAGCCATCGACCACCGCGTCGGACCCGACCCAGCGATACCCGGCCCACACGTTCCAATCCCAGCGTTTTTCCAAGGCCGGGTTGCCCGCGCGGAAGGTCAACGACCAAGCGGTGTCGTCGCCGGCGAAATCGCCCACCGCGCCGGCGGCGGAATTGGGGCCTCGATTGTTGACCGCCTTGCGGTTGATGGCGTCGCGGTCGAAGGCCGTGTTCAGCGCGTAGTCGCCGACCAGCGAAAGCTGGAACGGCTCGAAGCCATTGTAGTCGAGCCGTCCGGTGAAGGACAGGATGCGGAAGGGCGTCGCCAGCCCGAAATACTGGTATTGGTAGCTCGTCCCGTAATTGTTGAGCGCGCTGGGAATGATGTTGCGCAGCGCTATATAAGTATTGCCCTTTTGCGCGAAGGCCGGGCGCGTGCCGTCGGTGTTGCCGGCGTCGCGCGGCGAGAGCGGGGTGTAGGGATCGGAGAGCCGGCCTTCGATGTCCTGGAAGTCGTAATACGCCGCCGCCAGCTTGGCCTCCACGTCTTTGCCGAGCTTGAACTCGACGCCGAATTGTGCGCCGTAGAGCCATTTGTCGGTGCTGTCGAATTTGTCCGGCCGGTTGCTGGCGAAATGGAAGTCGGTGTTGAAAACCGGGAACGCCCCGGCGGTGAGCCACGCGCGCGTGTCTTCATTGAAACGGTAGCCGACCTGGAAGGCGAGGCCGTCGAACCCGATGTTGTCCGACCACATCAGGTCCGTGGAGAAAAACGGATTGTCGAACCGGCCGAGCCACAGTTTGAAATTCTCGTTCGGCTCGTATTTCAAATACGCGCGGTCGAGCCAGATCGCATACTTGCTGAAATTCCCGCCCTGCCCGTTGGCGGCGGCGCCCAGCCCTTGGTTGCTGGAGACGGGCGAGTTGGTTTCGCCGGTGCCGATGCGCGCGCCGATGGTGAAGTCCTCGCCGAGATCATATTCCGCGCCGAGCCGCAACCGCAGGCTCAGGCGGTGGCGTTCTTGATCGACGTTGTATTGCGGCGAAAACTCGTAGCCGCTGACATCGAAGGGCGTGCCGGTATTGATGGCGTTGAAATTGGGAAACGCGCCGGTGTTGTCGTTGCCGTCGGGATAGGTGTTGATCTGGTAGCGGAGGCGGAAGTCGCCGAAGGGCACGAGGCGTTGCACCCACTCAGGCGATTTCTTTTCGCCGAGCCATTGCTCTTGCTTGGCTTGCGCGAGCACTTCGGTCTTCAGTTCATCGCGAATCTGCGCGCGCACGACTTCGGGGATGTAGGTCACGCGCACGTCGCCGGGCAACGGCGGCGGCGCGACGGGCGGGGCCGGCGTAGCGGCGGCCGCGGCTTGCGCGGCGGCGGTGGCATCGGCTTCCGCGAGTTGGATCAATTCCGCCGCGTCGGCCTGCGTGAGCACGCCGCGTTGCACGAGGCGGTTGATGAGATGGATGGTGGCATTCTGCGACAACGACGGTCGCGCGCCGCCGGGCGCGAACAAGGCGGGGCTGGATTCCGCCGCGCCGCCGGGCACGTCGAGCGTGGGCGGGTCATCCAACGTCACGGGAGGCGGGGCGGTGGCGGGTGAGGTGTCCAACGAGGGCGGCGGTCCCTCGGGCGCGGGCGAAGTGGCCGGAGGGGGCGCTTCTTTTTCGACCACGGTCTCGGGCGGCGTGTCTTCGGCGGTCGCCGGTTCCTGGGCGGGAGCGGGCACGGCGGCGAGCCAGAGCGCGGCCGCGGCGGCGGGCCAGCGGGGGGAAGCGAGATGTTTGGGCAGCAGCATGAAGCGTGAGGAAAAATCAGTTGGGACGACGCGCGGTCAGTCGCAGGACGATGGGAGTGGGGAGATCGGCGGGAGGGGGCGAGGTGAGTTGCAGGCCGATGAGGATTTCGTGGGTGATGATGTCGTCGATGGCGCGGTCGCCGGTGGAGCCGGCGAGTTGCGCGCGGGTGATGCGTCCGGTGGCGTCGGGCCAGACGCGGACCTGCACGCTGAGCGTGGCCTGGCGTGTGCGGGGGTGGCGGCGCAAGGCGTCGCTGATCTTGGTCTGCACTTGCGCGGCATACCAGCCCCATCGGCTGCGCGAGCCGCCGCCGACTTGTGGCGTGCCTCCAACGCGGCCCGTGCCGCCGGAGCGGCTGAGGCCGAAGCCATCGGGTGGTCCGTCGCCGGCGATGTTGGTGCCGAGATCGGGTGCGGGGTCGTCGGCCGCTTCCGGTTCGGGCGGCGTCTCGTCCTCGATCGGCGTTTGCTCGATCATTTCCTGTTGCTCCGGTGGCGGCGGGGTGTTTTCCGGCGGTTTCGGCGGTGGTGGGGGTGGCGGCGGGGGCGGCGGCAATTGCACCCGCACCATGGAAAGATCGGGCGCTTTCGGCGGCGGGGCTTGGCCGAATTCCACGTCCTTCACCGCATACCACAAGCCCGCGGCCACGACGACGAAGCCGCCGATCACCACCAGCGGATGCCGGGTGAAAAGGCCGCGTTCATCATCATCTTCTTCGTCGGGCATAAAAAGTTTTCAGTTTTCAGCCGGGCCGTTCGGCCGGTTTCCTATTTCATCCTTCATATTTTGGCCTTTACCGCCCCGGTTTGGTGGCGAGGCCGACTTGGCTGAGGCCGAGGCGGCCGAGGACGTCGAGGACGTCCATGATGCCTTGGTATTGCGTGAGGCTGTCGCCTTTGATGACCACGGGGAAGTCGGGCGTTTGGGCGTTTTGCGCTTGCAGGCGTTGCTCCAGTTCCGAGATCGTCACCGGCACGGTGTCGAGGAAGATTTTCCCCTCGTTGTTGACGGTGATGGCCTTGGTCTTGGGCTTGGCGAGGCTGGGGGCCTGGCTGGCTTTGGGCAGGTTGACCTTCATGCCCTGCACCGAGGCGGTGCACATGAGGATGAAGATCACCAGCAACACGTAAGCCAGATCCAGCATCGGCGTGATGTTGATGTCGTCGTATGGTTTGTCGTCCTGGACTTGCATGGTCGTGGTCTCCGTGGGTGAAGGGGATCAATCCGGCGGGCCGCCGCGGTAGAATTCCGCCATCCGCGTGATGAATTCGTCGATGAAGACCTGCATGTCGGTGTTGGCTTCCTTGATTTTCGACAGCAGGTAGTTGTAGCCGAAGAGCGCGGGAATGGCGACGGCGAGGCCGGCCACGGTCGCGAGCAGGGCGGCGGCGATCCCCGGCGCGATGGCGTTGACATTCACGTCGCCGGCGGCGGCCACGGCGGCGAAAGTGATCATGACGCCGACCACCGTGCCGAGCAACCCGAGGAAGGGGCCGCCGGAAATGGCGATGGTGAGCAGCACGATGCCGCGGTTGAGCCGCTGCGTCTCACGGGCGAAGGTGCCGTCGAGGCTGGCGCGGATGGCCTGGATGGCGCGCGTGCTCAGCGAGCGCGGCTGGTCGGGGCGCAAGGCGAGACGATGGCGGATCTCCTCCGCGCCCGCTTTATACAACCGCAGCAGCGGCGCGTGGCGCAGGAGTTTTTGCTCCGCCGGACTGACGCGACCACCCAGGCTGCCGAGATCCTTGACCTCGCCGTTTTCCAATTCGGTGAAGTCGTCGGCGAGATGCCGCCATTCCTTGAGGAAGCGCGCGTTGCCTTTGCTGACGCGTTGCAGGTAGCCGAATTTGGAAATTTTCACCCACCAACTGATGACGGCCATGACGGCGAGGATGACGATGACGATCCAGCCGTCGAAGGTGAGGTTCTTGATGATGACCCCCATGTAGCCGCCTTCGAGCCAGCTCAGCCAGTTCTTCGGCTGCTCGTCGGG
>CAZQUC010000418.1:0-3976 GCA_964596095.1 uncultured Enterobacteriaceae bacterium | reverse complement strand
CGCGGCCGGCGTTCCCGCGTCCACGGTGCCGGAAGGAGCGCCCATCCACCACCCGGCCATCCACGACAGCACGGGCAGCAGCCACCACCAAGAGCGCGGGATTTTCATGGAGACGGGCGCGGGCATTGATGAAGGATGATTTTCACCGGAATGCTGATTTGAGCAACGGCCGGTCCATCATCATTCATCACTCATAAATCATCCTTGAAAAACGGCTGGCACGGGCTGTGCTCGGGGGAACGGTGGTGCGCCGGGTCCGCAGGTTTTTTCGCATGTCTTCCTCCGCTTTGTTGTCCGTGGATGGATCTCCGGCGTTGTCGTCGGGGGCGTTGCCGTCGGGTCATTGGCTGGAGGGGTATGCGCCGCCGGAGGGGTCGTGGGACGAGGTGCTGGCGCCGGACGGGGAGGTGCGTCCGGCATGGCGGGAATTCGCGGTGGCGACGGCGGAATTTTCGCCGGCGGAATGGACGCGGCAAGGCGAGGCCATCGCCCGCCGGCTGCGCGACCATGGCGCGACTTACAATGTGTATTCCGACGCGCGCGGCCTCGCCCGGCCGTGGGTGCTGGACACGGTGCCGCTGTTGCTGGAGCGTGAGGAGTTTCTGGAAGTGGCGGAGGGGCTGCGGCAGCGCGCGCGGTTGCTGAACGCGATCATGGCCGATCTGTATGGGCCGCAGCGGTTGCTGACGGAGGGGTGGCTGCCGCCCGCGCTGGTGTATGGGAATGCCGGTTACCTGCGCGAGGCGCGGGGGGCGGCGCCGCGCGCGCCGTGGATCAGCCTGTTGGCGACGGATCTGGCGCGCGGGCCGGACGGCCGGTGGATAGTGCTGGCGGATCGTTCGCAGGCGCCCTCGGGCAAGGGCTACGCGTTGGAAAACCGCACGGTTTTGACCCAGCACTGGCCGGAGTTGTTCCGCCGCTGCGGCGCGCAGCCGTTGGCGGATTTCTTCGACCTGGAGGGCGAGGCGTTGAAGGAGCTCTCGCCGTCGCGTCGGGAGAACCCTCTGGTGGTGCTGCTCTCGCCGGGGCCGTTCAACGAAACGTATTTCGAGCATTCGTTCAAAGCGCGCCAATTGGGCTTCCAGCTCGTAGAGGGCGCGGATCTCACGGTGCGCGACCGGCGGGTTTACCTGAAAACGCTGGAGGGGCTGCGTCGCGTGGAGGTGATCGTGCGGCGGGTGGATGATGTGTATTGCGACCCGCTGGAATGGAAGCCGGAGGCGTGGCTGGGCGTGGCCGGCTTGGCGGAGGCGTGGCGCGGCGGTCACGTCAGCGTGGTCAATGCCTTCGGCGCGGGCGTGGTGGAAACGCCCGCGTTCTTTCCCTTTTTGCCGGGATTGTGCCGTCATCTGCTCGGCGAGGAACTGCGGTTGCCGCAGGTGACAACATGGTGGATGGGGCAGGAGAAGGAAGGCCGCGCGGTGCTGGCCGAGCGCGACCGCTGGGTCATCAAGAGCGCCTTTGTCGGCCAGAAACGCGCGCCGGTCTTTCTCGCGGAAGCGGACGTGGCGACGCGGGAGGAAACCCTGCGCGCGTTGGAGACCACGCCGGAACGCTTCGTGGCCCAGGAGCCACTGCGCCTCTCCACGCTGCCGACGTGGCGCGACGGCCGCGTGGAGCCGCGCCGGCTGGTGTGGCGCGCCTACACTCATTGCACCCTCGAGGGCGAACTCGTGCTCCCGGGCGGGCTGACGCGCGTGAGCCAGGCCGCGGCCGGTTCCATCGTGACGATGCAATATGGCGGCATCAGCAAGGACACCTGGGTGCTGGGCGACATCGGGGAAGTGATCCACGAGGAACCCGCCGCGCCCGCCGTGGTGCGGCCACCGCGCTCGACCACGGGCGTGCCGAGCCGGCTGGCGGACCAGTTGTTCTGGTTCGGTCGTTACGCGGAGCGGCTGGAGCACGTGGTGCGCCTGACCCGCGCGGGCCTGCGGCGGCTCACCGGCGAGGATACCGAAGAGCAGGAAGAACAAGCGCGCGCCCTGGAGTATCTCATCCTCACGACGCTCAAGTCGCTCGCGGAGGCGGAGGCGAAAGTGGTTGCGGGCCAGAATGGGGCCGCCACGACGACGACCGCGTCACCCTCGTTCATCGCCCGTTTGCGCCGCCTGCTGGGCGACCGGGAGCTGGCCGACGCCGTGCCCACGCTCGCCCGGCGGCTGCATTTCAACGCCGCCGCCTCCCGCGACCGGCTCTCGGACGACATGTGGCGCGTGGTGACGAGGTTGACCTCGCTGGCGGATTCGCCCGCCTTCGCCGTCGCGCCACCGTTGGAGTTGCTCGATCAACTCGATACCTTCATCCTGCACCTCTCCGCGCTCAACGGCATGGAGGCAGAAAACATGACGCGCGGGCATGGCTGGCGTTTCATGGAATTCGGCCTCCGGCTCGAACGCGCCCTCGGCTTGCTGGAACTGTGCGGCGCGGCGGCGCGCGGTCATGCCACGCAGCCGGGGCTGCTGGAGCCTCTCCTCGAAATCGCCGACAGCACGATGACCTACCGGCGGCTCTACCAGCCGGAGCCGCACCTGTTGGCGGTGCTCGATCTCCTGCTTGCCAACGAGGCCAATCCGCGCTCGGCCGCCTTCCAACTCGGCTGGCTCGCCCGCCAGTCGCCGCAAATGCCCCGCGACGAAAGCAGCGGCCCGGCCCGCGAGAAGGAAGCGTGCGATCATCTCCTCTCCATGCTTTCCAGTCTCAACCTCAACACGCTGCTCAACGCCCCGCCGGAGCTGGTCGCGGCCAAGATCGGCGCGTTGTGTCAAAGCCTCGTCCTGAGCCTCGAAGGGGTGTCGGAGTTGTTGAACGCGCATTACTTCAACCATGCCATTCCCAAGAAACATTGACGCGATGGAATGAAATGGACGGGATGGACTTCATGGACGACATGGGCCGTGGGAATTCTTGGGGGGCTTTTTCGACTCGACTTTGAATGCGCTATCATCTCGTCCATCGCACGCTCTATACCTATGACAGTCCGGTGACGGTCTCGCATCATCACGCGCGGCTCTCGCCGCGGTCGCTGCCGCATCAGCGCTGCCCGTGGCATGAGGTGGACATCATGCCCGAGCCGGTGGCCCGCGCCACGCGGCTCGATGCCTGCGGCAATCAGGTCATTTATTTTGAATTGGCGGGGGCGCACACGCAGTTGGAGATCATCGCGCGCAGTTATGTCGAAGTCGATCCGCCGCCGCGGCCCGATCCTGCGGCCACGCCGCCGTGGGATGAACTGGCCCGCCAGGCCAAGGGCGACGGCACGCGCGGGACCGATCCGGCCTGGGAATTCCGCTTCGCGTCGCCCTTGGTCGCGCCGGACGAACGGTTCGCCGACTACGCGCGGGCGAGCTTTCCGCCGGGCCGTCCGGTGCTGGAAGCCGCGCTGGAATTGAACCACCGGATCTTCACCGATTTCGCCTTCGATCCTGTCGCCACCGATGCCGCGACGCCGGTGGCGGAGGCCTTCGCGCAACGGCGCGGCGTGTGCCAGGACTTCGCGCACATCCTCATCGCCTGCCTGCGGTCGCTCGGCCTGCCCGCGCGGTATGTCAGCGGGTATCTGGAAACCCTCCCGCCGCCGGGGCAGGACAAGCTTATCGGCGCCGACGCCTCGCACGCGTGGGTCGCGCTGTGGTGCGGCGCGGCCGTGGGCTGGGTCGATCTCGATCCCACCAACGACCTCCTGCCCGGCGAGCGCCACGTCACCATCGGCTGGGGCCGCGATTTTTCCGACGTCAGCCCCCTGCGCGGCACCACCTGGGGCGCGGGCGAGCAATGGCTGCTCGTCGGCGTCGATGTCACGCGCGTGGAGGCGTAACCGTGGCGGGGGCGTCCCGCCCACCGCGGGAGTGGACGTTCCCCGGCGCCCGCGCGAGCCTGGATGCGGCGCGAGGCCGTTTGTTCCACCTTGGGAGGAGCGAAAGGTGCGGTATCTGAAGCATAGCGCTGGCCCCGCCGGGTCGTCATATCCGCGGTG
>CAZQUC010000417.1:0-3976 GCA_964596095.1 uncultured Enterobacteriaceae bacterium | reverse complement strand
GCGGATTTCACGCTGGAGGAGCCGTGGATTTTGTATCATGGCAAACGGGTGCTGGACTTCTCCGCGACCCGGCTGCGCGGCCGCCACAACGCGGAAAACGTGATGGCGGCGCTTGCGGTGGGTCGGGAATTCGGCGTGTCCTGGGACGTGATGGTGGACGCGGCGCGGAATTATCGGGCGCCGCGTCACCGCTGCGAACTGGTCGCCACCCTCGACGGCCGCGAGTATCTCGACGATTCGAAGGCCACCAATTTGCACGCGCTGGAAAGCTGCCTGCGGGCGCTGCCGGGACCGCTGGTCCTCATCGCGGGCGGCAAGAACAAGGGGCTGGATTTCACCGGCCTCGCCGACGTGGTGGCGGGGAAAGTCACCCACGTCCTGGCCATCGGGCAATTGCGGCCGCACCTGGTCGAAGCGTGGGGCGCGCGCGTGTCGGTGGAGCCGTGCGATTCCCTGGAGCAAGCCGTGGAGCGTGCCCACGCCCTCAGCCGACCCGGCGACACGGTGGTGCTCAGTCCGGGCACGTCGAGTTTCGACATGTTCAGCGGGTATGAAGAAAGAGGCGCCTGTTTCGTCAAAGCCGTCCGTCGCTTGCGGGCGCCCGCCTGAAACCACCCCGTCACGCTTTCACCCGGAAAATTTAACATCGCAGCAAAAACATTATGAAAAAGAACCGATTGGACAAGAATCGCGGCACGGCGAAACGCCGTCGCGGCATGTTGGAGCAATGGCACGCGAAACTGCACCGCCTGCCTGCGCATTTGACGGGCGAGGATGAATGGCAGCCGGAGCAGTCAGGGGTCCGCTTGTCGCGGGTCTTCGGCATGGTGCTGGGCATCCACGTCGTAGCCATCGGCGGATTGATGATGTATGAGAAATTCCGCCATCAGGAGGGTGATCAGGAAGTGGCGATGAAACCCGCCGCGCGCGAAATCACCGCGCCCGTGCCCACGACGCAAGCCGCCACGGGCGCCAATCCCGTGCTCGATAACCCGGCCAACGATGGGCTGCGCCGGCATGTGGTGGCGCCGGGCGAGCGGCTCAGCGACATCGCCGCGCGTTACGGTGTGGAGGAAAAAGTCCTGCAAGAGAAGAATCTCCTCGGTCTGGAGCGTCCGCTGGCCCTCGGCATGGAGTTGGTGATTCCCAACCGCCAGGTGGTGGCGATGGCTCCCACGGACGAAGCCCGGCTGCCGGCCCGGATCAGCCAGGTGTCGCCGGGGACTCCGTCGGCGGCCACGCTGCCGATGGTGCCGGTCGCGTCCCGGGTGGCTTCGGCCGACGATGGGCCGGAAAATACGGTGATTCATGGCGAGCCGCCGTTTGCCCCGGACCCCGCCCCCGCCGCGGCCACAAAGCCGAAAACGTCGAAACCGCCGGCGAAGGCGCAGGTGGCGGAAACCAAAAAGACCACCCCCAAACCGGCCGCCCCCGCCGCAAAGCCCGCACCCAAAGGCCGCGTGCATGTGGTGAAAAACGGTGAGACCGCCTATGGCATCGCCAGGATTTACCGTGTCAATGTGGACCGGCTGGTGAAAGAAAACGGCATCAAACCCACGGCCTTGCGTCCCGGCACCAAATTGGTCATCCCGGCGTCGCGCTAACTTCCGGTTTTATTTCTTCACCCGCCATTTCACGCCATGTCCAAACATGCCGGTCACATTCTCCTTGCGGTCGTGGCGCTCCTGGTGGCGCTGGGGTTGATCATGCTGGTCAGCACCGGCATGTGGTCGCGGGAGAATGATCTGGATGCCTATCATAGCTTGAAACGGCAAGGAACCTGGCTGGCGCTGGGTGTGGTGGCTTGCCTCCTCGTCAGCCGCGTGAAGCTGTCCTTTTGGCAGCGGATGGCACCGTGGATTTTCCTGCTGGGGTGCCTGCTGCTGGTGCTGTGTTTCGTGCCTCACGTCGGGGTGGCCAAAAACGGTGCGGCGCGCTGGATCAATCTCCGGGAGTTCGGGCTCTCGTCCGTGCAAATCCAGCCTTCGGAATTCGCCAAGCTTTCCATGGTCATGATGCTGGCGGCCTGGTATGTGCGGGTAGGGGAGGGGAGCCGCCGGCTGTTCGAGGGGTATGTGATCCCCTGTCTCATCGCGGCGCTGCCCATCGGGCTGGTGGGGCTGGAGGTCGATCTAGGCGCGGCGGCGTTGATGGGATTGACGGCCTTCGCGCTGATGTTCGCGGCGGGAGCGAATCTGCCTGCCCTGGGGAGCACGCTGCTGGCGGGCGTGGGCGGTTTGTATGCGGCCATCACCTTCATCCCCAACCGCGCGCTGCGCTTCACCGAGTTCCTGGACGTGTTGAAAAACCCGATGGACCACTTGGGCACGACCGGGATGCAGCAGGTGCGGGCGATGATGGCCTTTGCCAACGGGTCCTTCTCGGGCGTGGGCATCGGCAACGGACGGCAAAAAGTCATGGGGCTGCCGTATGCGCACACCGATTTCATTTTTCCGATGGTGGGCGAGGAACTCGGGCTGGGGGCCACGCTCGCGGTGGTGTTTTGTTATGTGGTGATCCTGGTCACGGGAATGATGATCGCGCTGCACGCCGGGAGCCGCTTCGGCAAATTGCTTGGCGTGGGCGTGGTCGTCCTGTTGGCCTTGCAGGCGACGCTCAACATCGCGGTCACCACCACCTGCCTGCCCAACAAAGGTTTGCCGCTGCCTTTCGTCAGTTATGGCGGCTCGAATCTCCTTTTCTGCTTCATAGGGGTCGGCCTGCTGCTCGGGCTGCACCGCACGGCGGTCTATCCCGAAGCCCGCCCCGCCGCGCCCGTGCTGCGCAAGTCGAGGATCACGCCGCGGACGTGACGCGGCGGTCGCTTTTGGAGTGCGCGGACATGTCCGCGCTTTGGCTTGGGGCGACATGTCGCCCTGATGGAAAGCGGAGACATGTCTCCGCACTCCAGAGACGTGTGAACGCGAGTAGCCTCGGTGTCAGGAGAACCTCGTCGGAGGCGGATAGGGTGTTGGATCAGGGGTTGTCCATGAGGCGGCCGATTGCGCGCGGCCTGAAAACGAATATCTTGCCCCGGCCTTTCGTCACAGGCTGCATTATGAAAGTCATCGTTGCCACTTTTTCGGGAAAGTTTCTTCGCCGCGGCCTGTTGGGCCTGGCGGCGGTTTTGGTCATGCCATGCGCCCTCGCCGAGGGCGGGCAGGTGCCGGCTTTGGAGGGGTTGCGGCATTTGGAGAAGGAGTTCGGCCGCGCGGCCATCGAGCGCATTGCCGAGATGACCGGCGTCGGCGGCGTGCCCCAACCGGAAGAATGGCGCGTCACTACCACCGACCTGCGGCGCGCGGATATTCTGCACGAATTCTGGATCGGCGAAAATCGCGTGACCGATGAGGGCACGAACGACGATTATTACCCCGACAAACTTCCCAAGGGATTCTTCAAACTCGGGCGCGTGAAGCTCGACTCCACGCAGGCCTTTGCCATGACCGAGCAGGTCGCTCGCGATGCCGGCGTCGGCTTCGATGTCATCAATTACAAGCTGCATTGCCGCGAATACTCGGACGAGCCGGTGTGGACGCTGACGTTGCTGGACCGCCACGAGGACATCGTCGGCAGTGTGCATCTTTCCGCCGATACGGGAGAGATGCTCCGCACGGTCTGGATGAAACGGCGCCCCAATGGGCGGCTGACCGTGGATGACTCCGCGCAAGGCCCGCGCCCCAAACCACTGGCGGCCGTGTCGCCGCGTCCGGCCGGGCTGCCGGAATCCCGGCCGCTGCTGGATCCCGCGCCAGCGGAGCCTCGTGAGGAGGCGGATGCCGCCGCGGAAACGCCGGCCTCCGAAGAAGGCAGCGACGCCGCGGAGGACGCGGAGATCCCCGAGATTGAAAAACTCAACGAAGCGCAGGAAAAGGCGCTCGCACCGCAAACTCCGACACCACCGGCCACCGCGCCGGGACGCTGAACGGAGGCAAGGCCGGGGCATGCCTCCTGCCGGCTCTGCTCCTGCCTCAGC
>CAZQUC010000416.1:0-3998 GCA_964596095.1 uncultured Enterobacteriaceae bacterium | reverse complement strand
TAGCGGTCGTGTTTTTCGGCGATGAAGCGATCCACCTCCGTGCGCGCCCAGTCCGGGCGGCGCAGCGATTCCCGCGCGGGTGGCGCGACCTCGGCCAGCGGCTGGATCGACCACAGCGCGCGTTCTTGGGGGGTGAAGGCCGGCGGTGCCTTTTGCGCCGGACCAGCCGTCGCCGAAATGGCTTCCCCACCCAGCACGGGCAGAGCCAAAGCGAGCAACAAGACGAGCGGCTGTTTCATGAGGACGCAAGGCCGGAAGGGGATGCGCAAGAGCGTCGATAAAAACAAGGAATCGGAAGGTTTTGTCAACCTCACAGGGGCCTTGGGGTATTTGGTGTGGACGGCTTGCCTCCGCTCTGGGGTGGAATCATCAATGCCCTCGTTTTGGCTTTTCCTGGAAAGATTTTCCGATTAAAGGCGGGGCCTCCGATGAAACTTTCCGCCAAGGAAAAGGACCGCATCCGCCGGGTCTGCGCGCTGCTGCGCGAGGCCGACCGGTCGGTGCGCCTCATGCGCTCCTTCCTGTGGCCGCCGGAAGTGCGCGAGCGGTTCTTCGCCCAGAAAGCGCGCGAACTGCCCGTGGTGGAATACA
This sequence comes from uncultured Enterobacteriaceae bacterium, assembly GCA_964596095.1. Taxonomy (GTDB): domain Bacteria; phylum Verrucomicrobiota; class Verrucomicrobiia; order Verrucomicrobiales; family V1-33; genus CAJBME01. The sequence continues at coordinate 3,407 of CAZQUC010000416.1, read as the reverse complement.
CGCCGTTTGATCCCCGGCCGACCTTCGAGGCGGTGGCGGCGGCGCGGAGGCTGATGTCCGGCGCGGGAGTGATCGACGACTGGCTGCGGCGGCTGGCCGATGCCATTGCCGGCGGGGCGCGGATGCTGGCCGCGCTGGGCACGCCACAGTTTCACAAGGAATCGCGCGAACTCTTCGGCGGTCCGGCCGATCCCCTGCCCGACGGCAGCACGACCTCGCTCGGGCTGGCGCTGCGGTTCAATGAAGTGCTGGAAAATCTCAATCCCGAAGTGCTCGCGCCCGAGCCCGATCAATGGATCGAGGCCGAGGAGGTGGCCACGCTGATGCGCGAAGCGGTGAAGGAGATGTTCGGCGAAGAAGCCCCGCGCGTCCGCGTCATGCGCAACCTCATGACCCGCGCGCTCGCCGGCTCGCAGCGCATCCGGCTGCGGCGGGGCGCGAAGTTTCTGCGCAAGGAGGCCGACCAACTCATCCAACACGAAGCCGGCATCCACATCGTCACCTCGCTCAACGGCCGCGCCCAGCCCGATCTCGTCATCCTCGGTGCGGGCCATGTGGGCACCACGCGCACGCAAGAAGGGCTGGCGGTGTTCGCGGAATTCGTCACCGGCGCAATGGATCTGCACCGCCTCCGCCGCCTCGCGGACCGCGTCTTCGCCATCCAGCAGGCCATGGGCGGCGCGGATTTTCTCGACATTTACCGTTACTTTCTCCACCGCACCGGCGAGCCGCATCGTTCCTATGATGCCGCGTGGCGGGTCTTTCGCGGCGCGCCGCTTACCGGCGGGTATCCCCTGACCAAGGACATCGTTTATCTCGACGGCCTGCTGCGCGTCCATAGCTTCCTGCGCTCGACCGTGGGCGCGGGCCGCACCGATATCCTGCGCCTGTTGTTTTGCGGCAAGCTCGACTTGGTCGATCTCCCCGCCCTCTGCCATCTCGCCAGCGCCGGCTTGGTGAGGGCCCCGCGCTTCGCCCCGCCGTGGGCCGCGGATCCCGGGTATCTGCTCAGCTACCTCGCGTTTTCGAGCTTCCTCAACACGGTGGATTTGCGCAAACTCACCGCGCCCTATCGGGAAATGATCGCGGATGTGCCGGTGGTGAAGTTTGCCGACGAAGGGTGAATGGGCGTCGCCTCGGGAAAAAATCACGGGCACCGGCGAGGTATCGAATGAGATAATATGTCTCTTTTTGGAAAATTTCGGCAGACAGAAATTCCACCTATACGAGTCATATTGACCCTATATGGCCTATTTTTTGCGTGCCACACTTTTCCATAAAATTGCGCAAATATCTGTTTATCAGCGGACAGCGATCTCCCGCCAAAACATGGCAAGCTTTAAGCGAAAAGAAACCTCGTGGCTGACGATCAGCCTTCACGAAACCGCAAACCCAATCCAAATAACAACTATGAACACACTGACTGTCTTCAACCCTTTCCGCGACCTCGACGCGCTGACCAACCGCCTTTTCGGCAACGGCCTGGCCGAGCGGGAAAGCGACTCCCGTCCCTGGTCTCCCCGCGTGGACATCACGGAAGATGAGGCCGCCTACAAGATCACCGCCGATCTGCCCGAAGTCTCCAAGGACGCGGTGAAAGTCACCTTGGAGGACGGCGTCCTCACCCTACGCGGCGAGCGCAAATGGGAGAAGAAAACCGAGAACACCAAGGTGCATCTGGTGGAGCGTTCCTACGGCACGTTCACCCGCAGCTTCCGTCTGCCAAAAGATGCCAGCGGCGAAACCGTCAGCGCGACGTATAAAGACGGCGTGCTCACGGTGGTGGTGCCGAAACGCGAGGAAAGCAAACCGCGCCAGGTGGAAGTCAAAATCGACTGACGCCGGCCGGGACACGTTGAGTCCTCCCCTTCCCCGTGACCGATGATGACAACGGGCCGCCCCCGCCGGGCGCGCCCGTTGTTGGCGTTTTACGCTGACGTGCCCGCCACCGCCTCGCCGAGCGCACGGGTGACGACTTCCACCGTGCGGTCGAGGTCATCCAGCGTGTGGGCAAGCGAGAGGAACCCCGCCTCGTAGGGCGAAGGCGCGAAATAGACGCCTTCGCGCAAACAGGCGTGGAAAAACCGGCGGAAGGCGTCGGTATCCTGCGTCAACGAGTCGGCCAAGTGGTGGACCGGCCGCTCGGTGAAGAACAGGCAGAACAGGCTGCCCTGCCGGTGAAAGGTGTAATTTTTCCCGACCCGCGCCATGGCCGCGCGCACGCCGGCTTCAAAAGCCGCGCCGGTTTCCTCCAGCCGCGCCCAGCCGTCCAGGCGTTCGAGTTCGCGCAATTGGGCGAGGCCCGCCGCCATGGCGAGCGGATTGCCCGAGAGCGTGCCGGCTTGATACACCGGCCCGTCGGGCGCGAGATGATCCATGATCTCGGCGCGCCCGCCGAAGGCCCCCACCGGCAGTCCGCCGCCGATGACTTTGCCGAAGCAGGACAAATCGGGCATCACACCGCACAGTTCCTGGTAACCGCCTTTGGCCACGCGGAAGCCGGTCATCACTTCGTCAAAAATGAGGATGATGCCGTGGGCGTCGCTCAATTCGCGCAGGCGCTGCAAATACCCCGGCGCGGGCAGGAACAACCCCGCGTTGGCGGGCACCGGTTCCAGAATGATGGCGGCGAATTGATCGCCCTGATCGGCGAGCAGCGTTTCCAGCACCTGCCGGTCATTGAAGGGCAGCACGGTGGTGAGCCGGGCCAGCGCCTCCGGCACACCCGCGCTGTCGGGCTGCCCGTGGGTCAGTGCGCCCGAGCCGGCGGCGACGAGCAGCGAATCCCCATGCCCGTGGTAACAGCCGGCGAACTTGATGATCCGCTCGCGGCCGGTGAACCCGCGAGCCAGCCGCAGCGCGCTCATCGTCGCTTCCGTGCCACTGCTCGTCATGCGCACTTTTTCCACCGAGGGCACCCAGTCGCGGATCAACTCCGCCAGCTCGACTTCGTAGGGATTGGGGATCCCGAAGCTCAAGCCATCGCGCGCGACCTCGCGCACCCGTTCCACCACCACGGCCGGCGCGTGTCCGAGAATGGCCGGACCCCACGTGCCGACGTAGTCGATCAACTCACGGCCATCCACATCCCAGATCCGGCTGCCCGCGGCGCGGCGGACAAAGAACGGCTCGCCGCCGACATTGCGGAACGCGCGCACCGGGGAATTGACGCCCCCGGGAATGACATGCCGGGCGGCGCGGAACAGATCGGCGGACAAAGACGAAGCGGCCATCGCGCAGCCTAGACGGGGCGGCCCTGACGGACAAGGAGGGAGGAGTTTTCAGTTTTCAGCATTCAGTTTTCAGCCGAGCGGCGCTGTGGGGACCGATCAGTCGGATCACCAGCCTCCATCACATAAAACGCCCCCCATCACGCCACCGCGTCCATCGCCGGGCTGAAAACTGAA
>CAZQUC010000415.1:0-4014 GCA_964596095.1 uncultured Enterobacteriaceae bacterium | reverse complement strand
GCGCCGCCCAGCGCCAGCGAGGACGCGGCGACGGCTTGATGGATCAGGATCGTGCCTCCCGTGGCTTGCCGGAGACCCGCCACCGCGGCCAGCGCCAACGCCAGCGCGAGAAGGGCGACGGGATCGAAGCCGGGACGGGCGGCCTCCGGGGCGGCGGCGCGGCGGCGCAGCCGGGAGAGGGTTCCCATCATCAGGATGCCGTAGAGAGCGGTCAAGCCGCCCGCGCCGTTCTGCCAATGACCGGCCTCCACCCAGGAAACCGGCAGCATGACCCCGCCAGCGAAGGCCAGTCCGCGCAGCGTCGCCAGCACCACGCGCGGTCGTTGCAGGAGATGGGGCGATCTCCACACCCCGACGGCGGAGGTGAAGAACAATGCCATCAACAGCAGGCCGACCCAGCGCGGCCCCGCCCACGGCAGGCCGGCGGCCAGCAGCAGCAGTCCCAGCCCCGCAGCCATCAGGACCACCGAGCGCGCGCCCCAGGGACGTTCCGGCCCGAGGCTGAGCAGGCCTTGGGCCAGCACCATCACCCCCACGGGCGCGGCCGCCGCCACCAATCCGCTGGGCAGACGGGCCAGCGCCGCCCAGATCGCCAGCCCCAGCGCCGCCAGCAGCAGCCCTCGCTCCATCCACCGGCGTCCGGAGGCGTCCGGACCCTCCTCCCACCGCGCCATCGAGGATCCCGCCCACGCCATCACCCCCACCGCCAGCCCCGCCCAACCATCCGCCCGCCCGGTTTCCGCGAGCGTCCACAGCCACCACCACGCCACGGCCAGCGCGGTGGTCGGCAGCCGGCGGTCGTTCCGGACAAAACGAGTGATGGTTTCAGAAAAGGACGGCGCAAGAGACATGACGGGAATCGCGGGGCGAGGGCGAGAGAGCGGTCGGTCCCCGCCCTTCTCCCCGGCTGTCTCAAACACCCGGAGGCCCACTCCCGCAACCGATTCCTTGTGTTATTGCCCCTTCTTGCTCTGGCGATTATGTCATTATAACCAGTCTTTCTCTCTCGACGGGGGCATTGAGGACCGACGGTGAAAACGCTTTTTTTGGGCGCTTTTGAATGCCGATGGGAAATCCGATGTTCGGCAATCCGGTGAGGGCGGAGCCGCTTTCCTAAAAACACGACGGGAGTCAATCATGCGATTTTTTGGATATTTGCGTTCCGTCACCGCCCGCAAGCTCAGATAACAGGGGTGGTTTTTCTCAATTTTCTATAAAAAATCAAAAATAACTATAATTTTCGTATTTTTCCACTTGCACATTTTGCTTTTTTGAATCATTTTGACAATATTCGCAGAATTAAATATGAAAATCGACACCCTTGCCAAGAACACAGTTCGGACAGTCCGCCAAGTCGGACTCGTCGCGGCTTTTTCCGTGTTGGAAACCCTGGTGACGGTCACCGCCATCGGCACGTTATGCGGGGTCGGTGCGGTGGCGGTGACGCAGGCCAAGGAAGCGGCCGACCGGTCGAAGCTGGACAGCGACGTGCGGATGCTGAACGCGGCCGTGCAGTCGTATCTGGGCAATGGGGGCATCGTGCCCGCCGCCTCTCACGCGGAGGAGGTGCTCGCCGTGCTCAAGGATCGCGCGGCCGATGATGAATACCGCTCGCTGGTCGGCGTGCGCGGCTCGTTGATCGATCCGCGGCTGCGGGGGATTTCCGCCGGAGTGGAAGGCCGCGTGCGTGCCGTGTGGAATCCGGGCACCAACCGTTTCGTGGTTGCCACCGCGGGAGAGGGGTTCTCGGCGTTCGTCCTGGGCGAGGCGGCGCCGTCGCGCCAGGACGAGGGGCGGCGGACGCATCACAAGTATTCCCAAACCTCCGGCTGGGTGTGGGATAGCGGTGTGGCGGTGGAGACCTCGGACGTCGATCCGCCGGTCGATACCTCGACCAGTGGCGACACCCCGGTGGTCTATACGCCGCCGGGCGGAGGCGAGGTCAGGCGGTTGATCAGTCCGGAGATTGAACCTTTTGATTTTTCGGTCGATGACGAGGGATTTTACGGCTTCGCGGTGGCCACCCATGCGGCCACGCTCCAGGAACGCCGCGTGCAGTTGATCGATCCCAATGAGCCCGGCTCCTCCAAATTATTCTATCGTCTCAACAGCGGCGATTGGCAGGTTTACACGGAGCCGTTCCAACTGCCCGTCGCGCTCGACACCACCATCGAAGCTTATGCCGCCTCCCTCAATGCCGAACGGTGGCAGGATAGCGCCAACGACGAACGGGAGTTGCGCACCATCTACTTCAAAGGCGCCACCGGGGGATATCTTTTCGGTCCCACCGGAGATAACGGCTTGGTGACCAATCTCGCCATCGGCATCGGCGACCTGCTCGACGGCGTGCTCGCCGGTTGGTGGCAAACCCTTTTCGGCATTTACGGCCCCTCCGGATTGATCAATGGCCAGCATTTCAACTGGGGACAACCCGCGGTCGGCTATGCCACCATCCGCAACAGCCTGGATTTGGCGCCGCGGCCCACATCGTTCTATGTCACGCCCGGCCAATGGTTCGAGTTGGGCCGGATCACCTACACCAACAGCACCACGTATGTGGATACCAACGCCACCAAAATCAAAGTTCGCGTCGGTCTCGACCTGACCGTTCCGGTGGCGCAGGAAAAACTGTATTTCGACCTCGACCTGCTCTCCACACTCAACTACGGCGAGGATGCGGACCAGGATGCCGATTACGTCTGGATTCGGGAAATCAGCACCGCCTTTAACGGCACGGTGCAGGGCAAAGTGTTCAAGCTCGAGTTGCGCTTCGGGGAGTCGGATTCGGACCAGAGTTTCACCACCATCGACACCTTTCACGTCCATGAAGGCGCCACTGCCACCGGCACGCTTTACGGGAGCCTGGTCGAGGTCGGAGCCGGCGAGGGCGGCATGGAGGGCATGGGCGGTTTGGGCGAATTGTTGGCCGGCCTTTTGGGGGGGCAGGCCGGCATGCAGGGAATCCAAATGGCGCTGCAAGGCGAGGGGCAGGGTGGGGGAGCCGGGGGCACGCCGATCGTGCCAAACTTTCCGGGCCTGCCGGGATTCGGGGCGCCGGGCCTGGCGCCGGGCTCCCTCTTCCAGTGAGCGGGCTTCGCCGGCTCACTCCGGCCGCAAATCGGGCCGGTTTTGCCGGGTGCGGCGCCGGGCGTGCTCCTCTTTCCAGGCCGCGATGCGGGCATGATGCCCGGAGAGCAGCGTGTCGGGCACGCGCAAGCCGCGGAATTCCGCCGGGCGGGTGTAACACGGGGCCTCCAGCAGTTGCGGCGTGGTGAAACTCTCCTCCACCGCGCTCTGCTCGTCCCCCAGCACACCGGGCAGCAGCCGGATGATGGCGTCGAGAAAGACCGTAGCCGCGATCGCCCCATTGGTCAGCACATAGTCACCGAGGGAAATCTCGTCGGTGACCAGCGTGTCGATGACCCGTTGATCGATGCCCTCGTAATGCCCGCAGAGCACCAGCAGATGCGCCGCTTGGGAGAACTCCCGCGCCTGCGCCTGGTGGAAGACGCGGCCCTGCGGCGTCATCAGCACCACCCGCGTCTCCGGCTGGCGCAATTCTTCCACCGCGGCGAAAAACGGCTCGCATTTCATGACCATCCCGGGCCCGCCACCGAACGGCTCGTCATCGACGCGTCGATGCTTGTCCGTGGACCAGTCCCGCAGATCATGCACCCGGAGCGTGATCTTCCCTTCTTCCTGCGCCCGTCCGATGATGCTCTGGCCCAACGGCCCGCGCACCATTTCCGGAAAGAGGGTCAACACATCGATGAGCATGGCGGCCGGCAGAGGGGAGAGGAGATGATCCTTGCTGCCGAGCGCCCCCCCGCGTCAACTCCCCAGTTGCACAAAAATGGCCAGCGCCGGCCCGCAAGGGCCACCACGAATCTCCAAACCACGGCTCCCAACGAACCCGTTTGGGTTGGGGTCTTGGCGAAGCCATGTCAGCCCCAGCAGCCGGGGTTGAGCGCCGCGATACCCCCGGTCCTTTCCGCCCTCAGGCTTCGATCCCGG
>CAZQUC010000414.1:0-4023 GCA_964596095.1 uncultured Enterobacteriaceae bacterium | reverse complement strand
CGTCGAACTCCATGGCGTCGATCTTCAAGGGCCGGCCGAGATACTCCGCCAGCGCCTCCGCCAGGCGGACGCCCACGCCGTCGGGCCGGCCCGAGGCGTCGAGCATTTCAAAGGGCGGGTAGGTCAGATCCATGCCGACACGGAGCGTTTTGCTTTCCCCGCCGGCGCCGGATTTTTTGCCGCACCCGGCCAAGGCAAGACCTCCGGCGGCGAGACTGAGAAAATGACGGCGGGTGACGAGGCGGAATGGTGACATGATGGTGGCTGTAGAAACGGAAACGGCGCGACCGCCGCCCCCTGCTGGTTTGATGCCAGGCACGCGGAGGAAGCGCGCCTACGGCTTGAAAAGCGTCTGTTGCAGCACCCGGTTCCAGACCGCATACCCGGCCTCGGTAAGGTGCAATTTGTCATCGCGGAAATACTTCGCCTCGGGCGTGCCGTCCGGGCCGAGCAAGGGCGTCGTCAGATCAATGAACTGGAACTGTTCCGGGCCGAGCGCGAGGCAGAAGTGGCGGATCAATTCATTGGCGGTCCGCGCCTGCGGCCAGAGTTTGCGGCGCGATTCACTGAGCTTCACGGACAGGAACACCACCCGGCACTCCGGCAGCGCGGCGTGAATGGTGGCGGCGAATTCGATGAAGTGCGCGGCCAATTGCTCGGGCGTGTGCCCGGCCTGCAAATCGTTTTCACCCGCATACATCACCACGGTCGCGGGTTTCCACGGCAGGACCACGCGGCCGGCGTAACGCAGGCTGTCCGGGATTTGCGAGCCACCGAACCCTGCATTGACCGCCTTGAGCGTGGGGAAGGATTTAGCCAAATCCCACAGCCGGATGCTGGAACTGCCGACGAAGACCACCCCGCCCGGCGCGGGGCACGCGGCCTGCGCGCGCGCTTCGATCTCCCGGATGTCTTTTTCCCAACGCGCGGGATCTTTCGCATCGAGCGGAGATCCCAAGCCCGCGAGCCCCAGGATGGCGAGGACGGTCCACAACCTCTTCATGCGCGTTTCCTAAAACAACCGCCCGGCCGATGCAAGACGCAAGAACCACGCCGCCGGGGAATCCGCCCGCCCGCGCCGCGGCTACTGCGGCAGCTTTTCCAACGCCAGCACTTCACTCTTGAGGAGTTTGCCCACGCGGTGCTTGGCGAGATACACCTGCGTGAGGCTGACGCCCAGCTCGGACATCACCTTGGCGACTCCCCAGTCCTTGATGACGTAGCAGTCGAAAATCTGGAACTGTTTCGGCGAGACCTGGCTTTTGACCTTGGCCAGCGCGCGGTCGAGCAGGCTCTTGGCCCACTCCGCGTCCCACAGGCGCTCGAGTTCGCCGGGTTTCTGGTCGGCGAAACGATCGAAGGTGGCGGTGTCGCGCTCGTCGTGCCCGGCGGCGTGGCGCATGGCGGTGTCCTTGGCGCGGCGGCGGAATTGGTCGTTGATGCGCCAGCGGGTGAGATTCATGAGCCAGACCTTGAAGCTCCCCTGGCGCGGATCGTATTGGTGCTTCTGCGATTGCTTGGCGATGGCGAGCACGACCTCCTGCACGGTGTCCATCGCCTCGTCGGGCCGCAGCCCACTTTTCATCCCCACACTGTAAATCAGCCGCCAATACGTCTGGTAAAAATCATCCCACGAGCGCTGGTCCTCCCAATTGCCGAGGCGCTCGATGAGGCTTTTGCGCGTCCGTTGATAGGCGGACAACAGGCTGGCTTCTTCGGGAGCCATCGCGTCGGATGGCGGCTCGGCGGGACTGTCTAGCGTGGTATCCGACATGGGCAAAGAGACGATGGGAAAGCGAATGTATCCGGGACGGTGAAAAACGAAAAGCGGAAAAAATGCGCGGCCACCGGCCCGGCGGCCCGTGCCCCCGCCCCGGACGCGCCTCCCAGCAACGCCGGCGTGCCGGAGGGTCTTTCAACGGAGCGCGCTTTTTTCAAAATTCACGGGCGAGGGGCGGTTGCATCCGGGCGGGCCATGTGGCTGACTCGGCTTCGTGGTTTCCCCGATGCTCGCCGCCTGGCTCAATGATCTGAATCCCGTGGCCTTGCGCCTCACCGACTCGCTCCAAGTGCGCTGGTATGGACTGGCGTATGTCGCGGGGTTTTTGGCCGCCTGGGGCGTCATGGTCTGGTTCATCCGTCGCGGCCGCGGCGTGCTGGAGGAAAAAGATGCGGCGGATCTCATCACCTTTACCGCGCTCTTCGGCGTCATGCTCGGCGGCCGTCTCGGCTACATGCTGCTCTACGACCGCACGGCGTTTTTCGAGAATCCGCTGCGCTTCTTCCAACTGACCCAGGGGGGCATGGCCAGCCACGGCGGCATCGCGGGGATTTTCCTCTTCACGTGGTTTTACGCGAAGCGGAAACGCGTGAGCTGGCCGGGCCTGGGCGACATGCTCGTGGTCGGCGCACCGTTGGGCATCTTTTTCGGACGCCTCGCCAATTTCATCAACGGCGAGCTGTGGGGCCACGTCAGCAACGTGTCATGGGCGGTGAAATTTCCCCAGGAAGCGCTGACCTCGGCGCATCCGGAATTAGCCGAAGCCGTCACGCTCCACGTCGCGGCCGCGGTCGGCCCCGGCGAGGAAACCCATTTGCACGAGCATGTCATCCGGCTGCTGCGCGGCGGCGACACCACGCTGCGCGCCTTGCTGGAGCAAGGCCTGCCCGCGCGCCATCCCTCCCAGCTTTACGCCGCGCTGCTGGAGGGGCTGCTGCTCTTCGCCGTGCTGTTCTTCGTCCGCTGGAAATGGCAGCGTCTGCCCCACGGCGTGCTCACGGGCTTGTTCTTCATCGGCTACGCCGTGTGCCGCCTCGCCAGCGAGCACTGGCGCGTGCCCGATGCCCGCGGCCTTTCCTGGTTGGAGCCGCTCAGCCCGGGCCAGCAGTATTCGCTGCCGATGCTCCTCGTCGGCGCCGCCTTTCTCTGGTGGGCCTGGCAACGTCCCCAGCCGAGGGCGGAAAATTGACAGCACCTCCTTGACCCGACGCCGATGGGCTGAGGTCTGCTTCATCTTTTCGGGAAACCGCTCACACCTCGAGCGTCGCGTAGTCGATGCTGGCGAGGCGTCTTTTTTGGGCGCCGATCTTGGGCACGCAGTCGATGAGGGCGCGGGAATAGGGGTGCTGTGGGTTGCAGAGCACCGCCTCGGTGGCGCCGTTTTCCACGATGCTGCCGCGGAACATGACGACGACGTGATGCGCGAGTCCGCTGAGGATGTGGAAATTGTGCGTGATGAGCAGGATGGCCATCCGGTGCTCGGCCTGGAGGCGCGCCAGCAGGTCGATGATCTGCTTCTGCACGGTGGCGTCGAGCGCGGTGGTCGGCTCGTCGGCGACGAGGAGCGAGGGGCGCGCGGCCAAGGCCATCGCGATCATCACCCGCTGCTGCATGCCGCCGGAGAGTTCGTGAGGATAAGACCGCAACCGCGCGGCGGGATTGACGATGCCGACCTGGTCGAGCCAATAGGTGATTTCGTCGTCGTAGCTGGATTTGCCAAGGTCGGGGCGATGCAGGCGCAACGTCTCGGCGATCTGCGAGCGGATGGTGAAGACCGGGTTAAGGGAGGTCATCGGATCCTGGAAGACGTAGGCGATCTCCTTTCCGCGGAGGCGCCGCAACTCCGGCTCGGGCAGGCTCAGCACGTCGCGGCCTTTGAGCAGGATGCGGCCGCTGTCGTAACGCGCGGGCGGCTCGGGCAGCAGGCGGGTCAACGCCATGGCGGTCACGCTCTTGCCGGAGCCGCTTTCGCCGACGATGGCGAGCGTCTCGCCTTGTTCGAGACTGAAAGAAATGCCCTTCACCGCCTCGACGGCGGGCCGGTCGGCCGGCGTGAAGGTGATGCGCAGGTTTTCCACCGAGAGCAACGACATGGCCGCATGGTGCCGGCCGGGCGGCGTTTGTCATGGGGGAATTTTTGGAGGCCGGGGCCGAATGCGGGGGATGATCTTGCAGAGAAGAACGGCCTTCGGTATCCAATGGCAGGGCACGGAAAGGATTGAAAACAGGATGGCAACGCGTGG
>CAZQUC010000413.1:0-4030 GCA_964596095.1 uncultured Enterobacteriaceae bacterium | reverse complement strand
GGTTATAAGGCAGAAACTCCCCCGGTTCGCTGGTGGCCTCGCGGGTCGTGCCTGCTTCCCACGCGCCGGCGGCGAGTTCCGTGGGAGTGAAGGACCAATCATTGGAGGGAGGCGCGGCTCCCGCCCAGAACACGGAAAGCCACAACGCGGCCAACCCTCTTCCCACCATGGCTCGGCGCAGGAGCGAACCAGCCCATCGGAGCTGGTGGCGAAGACGGGCCAAGGCCGGAGCGTCAAGCCTGGGTATGGGATGAGCGGGTGTTTTCATCTGAAGGAGAAGCGACCTTTCCTACAATACCCGGCGTGTGAACAGCGCGCCTGAAAAAGTGCGAGAATCCGAGCAAAAATGTGGGTGAAGCTTCATTTTGCCGAAAGAAAAAATCGCCCGAGCGCGTATCGTTCAGGGCCTCCCGGACCACTCACGCCCAACGCCGCCATGGAATACATCACCACCGCCAATGTGCTTGTCTGGTTGTTCGTCACTCTGGGCTTCTTTTTGATGTTTGTGAGCTATTGGGTCGCGTCGGCCGCGTTGTTTCCGGCCCAGGTGGAGAAATGCGAGCGGCACTTCGGCAAACCGGTCGTGACCACGCTTTTCGGCCTGCTGGTTTTCACCCTGCCCCTCGCGGCGGGGATCGTGGTGTCGAATGTCGCGCCCCCGGCGTTGAAATGGATCGGCGTCCTCATGATCGCGCTGCCGATCCTGCTGGGCCTCGTCGGCAGCGCGGGGCTGGCGCGGCGCATTGGATCCGGCCTGCCCGCGCCGCCCGATGCCACCCAGCCGTGGCGGCGCGTGTTGCGCGGCGGGGTGGTGCTGGCCCTCACGTTTTTGCTGCCGCTCATCGGGCAATTCGTCGTCATGCCGCTCGTGCTCGCCGCCGGTTCCGGCGCGGCGGTGATCTCCTGGTTCGCGCGTTCCGCGCCGGCGGGCGTGCCGGCTCCGGAGCCGCTGCCGTCGCCACCCCCGCTGGGATGACGGGCGCGCCATCGCGAGGTTTTCAGTTTTCAGTTTTCAGCATTCAGTTTTCAAAGCCGCTCATGAAGCATCCGGCCGCCATTGATGCCGCCTCCCCGCCCGGCACGCCGGGCGTCTTGCGCCGCCGCTTCCTGCAAGCCGGGGCGGCGGCCGGGGCGGTCGCGGGCGCGGCGGGATTTTCCACGCTGTCCGCGGTGCTGGGGCCACTGTGGTCGGCGGCGGAGGGCGGGCCGGCGCCGTTCCAGCCACCCGCGGCGGAGGAAATCGATGAGGCCGCGCACGTCCTCAATCGCCTCACCTTCGGCCCGCGGCCCGGCGATCACGCGCGGGTCACAGCGATGGGCGCTCACGCCTTCATCGAAGAACAGCTCGCGTTCGAGGCCATCAATGATGGCGCGCTCACGTCACGGCTGCGGCATTTCGAGGCGCTCGACGCTTGGCCGCTCGGCGAATTGCTCGACTATTCTCCCGCCGAATTGCTCGACCAGCTCACACGCGCGAAGCTCCACCGCGCCGTGGAGTCGCACCGGCAGCTTTACGAAGTGATGGTCGATTTCTGGTCCGACCATTTCAATATCGACCCCTCCAAGGGCGACTCCCGTTGGCTCAAACCCGTCGATGACCGCGACGTGATCCGCCGCCACGCACTGGGAAATTTCGCCGAACTGCTCAAGGCTTCCGCGCTCAGCCCTTCGATGATGTGGTATCTCGACGGCCGGCTCAATCGCGTGCGCGGTGCCGCGGAGCGTCCGAACGAAAACTACGCGCGCGAGTTGCTGGAGCTGCACACGCTGGGAGTGGATGGCGGCTACACGCAACAGGACGTGATGGAAGTCGCGCGCTGCCTCACCGGCTGGACTGTGCGCGAGCGGAGCAACGCCCGCTTCGCTGTGGGGCGCATCGAGTTCGATCCCGCCGGCCACGATGACGGCGAGAAGCGCGTGCTCGGCACGGTCATTCCCGCGGGCTTGGGCGTGGGGGATCTCGACCGCGTGATCGCGCTGGTGGCCGCGCATCCTGCGACGGCGCGTTATCTCGCGCGCAAACTGTGCCGGCGCTTCATCGTGGATGAGCCGCCCGCGACCGCGGTGGCGACGGTGGCCGAGGCCTTCACGCGCTCGCAGGGCGACCTCCGTGAGACGTTGCGCGCGCTCTTCGCGACCGAGGCGTTTTGGGCCTCGCGCGGCGGCAAGATCAAGCGGCCGTTCCACTTTCTGGTCTCGGCGCTGCGGGCCACGCAGGCGAAGACCGACGCAGGGCGCGCGGTGCAGGATTACCTGCTGCGCCTGGGTCATGCGCCGTTCCAATACCCGACGCCTGACGGGTATCCCGAGGAAGCGCCGCCGTGGATGGCCACGCTGTTGTGGCGTTGGCGCTTCGCGCTCGAACTTTCCACCAACGCGCTGCCCGGCACCCGCGTGGAGGCCGCGCGGGTTCTTCGTGCCGCCGGTGGGGAAGAAGCTCTCGCCGCCCATTTCCTCGGCCGCCGCCCGCACGTGGCGGAACTGGCCGCCGCGCGCGAATCCGGCGCGCCGTTTGCCCTGTGGCTGGCCTCGCCCGCATTCCAAACCTGCTGACCTATTCCAGCCATGTCCGCCACCGCTCTGCTATCCGACGAACGCGACCTGGACGCCGTGCTGGTGGTCGTCTTCCTGCGCGGCGGCGCCGATGGGTTGAATCTCGTCATTCCCCATGGCGACGACGATTATTACCGCGCCCGGCCTTTGCTCGGCAAACCGCGCGCCGAGCTGATCGACCTCGACGGCTTTTTCGGCTTTCATCCGCTGCTGGAACCGCTGCAACGCTTCTGGCGCGATGGCTCGCTGGCGCTCATTCATGCGGCTGGCTCGGAAGACGAGACGCGCTCGCATTTCGAGGCGCAGGATTTCATGGAGCACGGCGGCCTCGCGGCGGGCGGCTGGCTCGGCCGTTTCCTCCGCGTGCGGCCCGATGCCGGGAACTCCGCGCTCACCGCCGTCGCCCTCGGCCCGCACTTGCCCGAATGCCTGCGCGGCGCGCCGTCTTGCGCGGCCATCCAGTCGCTCGATGACTTCGGCCTCGGACGGCAGGCGCCGCCGGGCTTTGCGCAACAACTCGCCGCGCTGTATGGCCGTGTGCCCGGTCTGCTGGGGCCGGCGGGCCGGGATGCGCTGGCCGCGCTCGCTCGCATTGACGCCATCGGCGCCGCCGATCAAGGACCGGCCCACGGCGCGGCCTACGAGGAGAGCGACGGTTTCGCGCAAGGGCTGCGGCAGATTTCACGGCTCATCAAGGCACGCGTCGGCTTGCAGGCCGCCGCCATCGATCTCGGCGGGTGGGATTCGCACATCACCACCGGTGCGATCATGGATGGCCCCACGCGCCGGCTCGCGCGCGGGCTGGCCGCCTTCGCCACCGATCTCGGCCCCGCCCGGCTCGCGAAGACGCACATCGTGGTCATGTCCGAATTCGGCCGCCGCGTGGCGGAAAACAGCGCCGCCGGCACCGACCACGGGAGCGGTGGGATCATGATGGTGCTCGGCGGCGGGGTGGCCGGCGGCCGGATGCACGGCCAATGGCCCGGGCTGGCGCCTTCCCAACTCACCGGTCCCGGCGATCTACCCGTGCGCCACAATTACCGCGATGTGCTCGCGCCGCTTTTGCGGCGGCAATCCCCCGGCGTGGATCTCGAAAAGGTCTTTCCATTCCATTCGCTCTCGCCGCTGGTTTCGCTGGCGGGATGAGGGTGGATTTGGGGAAGGGAAGGGGCGGGACGCGTCGCGGGGGGCTCCGGCCTACCGCGGAGGGCGTATCCCGGCGAACCCGCTGCAACGTTCGCGACGACGCGGCGGGCGCTCGCTTTTGAAAGTGCTCCCGGCGCTTCACGGGAGAGCGCCTCGCGGTGGGCGGGACGCCCCCGCTACGAAAAAAAACGGGACGCTCGCCAGAGCGTCCCGTTGCCATGAAATTCGACTCAAGGCGGGTTCGGTTTACCGCCGGCGACGGCGCGCGCCCGCGGCGAGCGAAAGGCCGAGCAGCGCCGCCAGAGACGGCTCGGGCACCACCGGGGTGGCG
>CAZQUC010000412.1:0-4041 GCA_964596095.1 uncultured Enterobacteriaceae bacterium | reverse complement strand
CCTGCCCGGAGGCGATGAGGGAGCCGTCGGGCGAAAAATCGAGATTGAGGACGGCGGTGTGATGAGAGCCGGCTTCGCCCAGGAACGCGCCGTCGCCCACCCGCCACAATTTCAGCCGGCAATCGTAGCCGCCGGTGGCGAGCACGGCGCCGTCCGGGCTGAACCGGGCGATCGTGGAAAGCTCGGCGGAATACGGCAGCTTCTGTTCGCGGGCCGGGCCGCGGCCCGCGCCGGCCGGCCCGCGGTCCAGCAGGGGAAGCTGCTCGCGGACGATGTAGCGGCTGTCCGCGCTCACCGCGAGCGGCATCCCGAGGTCGCGAACGGCGGAAGGCCCGTTGCCATCCACGGGATGCTCTTCGAGGATTTTTCCGGTGCGAGCCTCGTAAATCGCCAGCCCGCCTTCCAACCGTCCGTGGACGAACGATGTCCCGCCGTCGAGAAATTCCACCATCCCGTGCGGCAGGGTCTCCACCGGTGGGAACAGCGGCGTTTCCGGCTCCGCCACGCGGCAGACGGTGGTGAAAACGCCCCACTGCAAGAGCACGAGTTCGCCATCCGCGCTGAAGCGAACCCGCCCCGGAAAGTGGGGGAAGTTTCTCCGCGCATCGGTCTGCCACTCCCACAACACGCCACCCGTCGCGAGCCGCCGGCCGTCCGGGCTCCAGCGCAGGGAACTCGCCGCGAACCCCGCCAGCCGCGCCCGTTCCCGGCCCGACGGGTATTCCAGCACGGCCGTGTGGTCTTCGCCCGCCTCGCGCCGCACGACCGCGAGGTGCCGGCCATCCGGCGACCACGCCGCGTTCAGCAAAGCCATGTCGGGCCGCCACCGGCTTTCAGAGGCCAGATCCCACACCTGCGCGGACGTGACGTTTTCGCCGATGACGATCAACGCCGGCCGCGTGGGATGCCAATGCAGCTCGCGCAGATACTCGTAGCCAGTGTCGAAGGCGCGCACCGCGGTCCGCGCCCCCTCTCCCCAGGTGGTGGCGCGCAACTCGTTAGCCGCCACGCGCGCGGGATCATCCACGGCGAGGTGGGCGGCATTGGCGAACCACAGCGCGGCCCGCGCCGCGTCGCCATCCTCCGCCGCTTTCAGGCCGGAGCGGGCATACATATCGGCGACGGTCAGCGTCGCCTCCCGCCGCAGCCGCGTTTCCTCCCGTTCCGCCTTGATGGACCGGATCGCCAGCCAGGTGCTCACGATGCTGCCCGCCAGCAGCGCCACCAGCACCGCGGCCACCGCGGCAAAAAAAGTCCGGTGCCGGCGCACCGTTTTTTGCAGCGTGTAAAACGTGCTCGGAGGGCGCGCCAGGACCGGCTGATCGCGCAAATGCCGCTCCACATCCGCCGCCAGCGCCCCGGCCGTCTCGTAACGCCGCCGCCGGTCCTTTTCCAAACACTTCATCACGATCCAGTCCAAATCCCCGCACAGCATCGACGGCCGCCCCCCGAGCGTCACCGTGGCCTCGGTCCCGGCCAAGGCCCGCAACCGTTGCGACGGGCGCGGTGGATCCTCCTCGCGGATCCAGCGCCGCACCTCGTCCAGCCCTTTTTCCGTGAGCATGGATGCATGGATCGGCGTGCTGCCGGTCAGCAATTCGTAAAGTAGCACCCCCAACGCGTAAATATCCGCGCGGGCATCGACCTCATGGCCCGCCAGCCCGGCCTGCTCGGGGCTCATGTAAAGCGGCGTGCCGATCACCTGCCCGCTCCGCGTGAAAAGCGAGTGCTCCCCCTCCGCCACCTGGGTCGCCTTCGCCACGCCGAAGTCGATCACCTTGGCCATCACCGTGCCCTGCTCTTCGACGATGAGCACATTGGAAGGCTTCAAATCGCGATGCACCACGCCTTTCTGATGCGCGTGCTGGAGGGCATGGCAGACCTGGACCATCAATTCCAGACGCCCGCGCAGGTCGAGGCACTTCCCGGCGCAGTAATGGGTGATCTTCACCCCCTCCAGCAATTCCATGGTGATGAACGGCCGGCCGGCCGGCGTCGCGCCCGCATCGAAAATGCGGGCGATATGCGGATGATCCATCAACGCCAGCGTCTCCCGCTCCTGCTCGAACCGGCTCACCACCTCCTCCGTATCCATGCCCAGCTTGAGGATTTTCAACGCCACCTGCCGCCGCAACGGCGCCTCCTGCGCCGCCCGCCACACCGTGCCGAAACCGCCCGCCCCCAGCCGCTCGAGCAGCCGGTAGTGGCCGATCCGATCGCCCGGTTGCTCGCCCGGCATGCCGCGGATCAGCGTCTCACTCTCCATGATTCCCGCCGGCGCCGCCATGAACCCGGCCTCCGCGTGCGCCTCCACCAGCAACTCGATCCGTCGCCGCCGCGCCCCATCCTCTCCGCACACAAGGGCCAGATACCCCGCGCGCTCCGCCGCCGACAACTTGATCACCGCCTGGAAAAACGCCTCCTCCCCCTCACTCCCGTCCCCCGGGCCGGAGTTCACGAACAAGTCCAGGCCGTCCGCGGCCACAGGCGAAGTTGCTGCTGAAGAAGTTCCCATTTTCATGCGCGCCGCCGGTCACGGAAAGGCCTTTTACACCCAAGAAACCCCGCCTCAACCATAAATACATTTTTCCACAGCATATCCACCACTCGGATAATCCAGCTAATTGACACAAAAATTGATCGCCCCCCTCGTTTTCATTTCGATCTCCGACAACTTGTGTCAATGAGGCGCCATGCTCAACGGCCGGAGCACCTGACGCCCACGGGCCACCGCCCTCACAACGGCCGCACCTTCGGCCACTGCAACTCCACGCCGTGGCGGGTGAGGCGTTGCTGGAAGGCGGCTAGGTGCTTGGCATCGGCGCGCACGCCGCGCGGCGAGGTTTTCGCCTCCAGCGCGTGGACCGCCAGCAACCCGGCCGCTTCGCCGATGTTCCACTCCACGGGATGCAGGCGGTAACAGCCGTTGGTGCTCCTGCAAAGTGACTGCTCCTGCAAAGTGACAGGCATTTTGACTCCAGGCATTTTGACTCCAGACGATTGCTCGCCAAGGCGGAGAGTTTCACCCCCAAGGGCAGCACGCCATATTTGATGCAAGCCCCGCCCTGAGGACCTCTCCCCCTTCGCGGCCCAGGCAGGCTTGGTCTGTCTCCACGCCCACCGGTCGCTCCGGCTGTGACGCTTTCCGAAGGGAAAGTAAAAGCTGTTCTCTCTTACAGAGGACCGTGAGCAACGAGAAGTTGATTCCGTTCGCTTGACATTTTGTAATAGCCGGGTGCTCCCTGCTATTGGTTGCTACTATTGGGGATTTTGTAAATCTTGAACTTTTGACTCAAGGCGCGGTCACATCCTATCCACTTCTTGAACAACAGAGTAGTAAGTATTTTGGAAAGAATTGAGACCGCCAAGATCATAGCCACAAACACGCTTCCTTCTAGAAAAGAAGGATTTTCTTTATTAGCTGCATACCATGGTTGGAATACATAATAAAGGGCGCTTGTTGTAAAAGAGATTAATATTAATTCGAATAAAATTTTCATGAATTCGGACATTTCTCACATCCCTTGATGCAAGCGTAGCTAGCAGCCGCGGCCCTACAAGCTACCTGTGTTAAGCAAGGAGGAATAGAAGTGCATGGAACTTTGCCGCATGCTGTTTGAGTCGCACCTATAACATGCACCGCCAATCCGACAGGTGGAATAAAGTAGAGCACCATTAGAGCGCATCGCGTGCTCACGTCTTCCGGTGTCTTGAGCAACAGCCCGCAGATCAGAGAGAAGACGATCCCACCGGCGAAAATGAAGATATGGCTAATATCCATTTGAATGATCATATACCGCTTTTGCTCCTGCGGCGCAAGGGCCATCCTTCACAACGGCCGCACCTTCGGCCATTGCAACTCCACGCCGTGACGGGTGAGCCGTTGCTGGAAAGCCGTCAGGTGTTTCGCGTCGGCGCGCACGCCGCGCGGGGTGGTCTTCGCTTCCAGCGCGTGGACCGCCAGCAACCCGGCGGCTTCGCCGATATTCCACTCCACGGGATGCAGGCGGTAACAGCCGTTGGTGAGATGCGTGGTGCCGA
>CAZQUC010000411.1:0-4059 GCA_964596095.1 uncultured Enterobacteriaceae bacterium | reverse complement strand
TTCAAGGCGCCGCCGCCAAACGCAGCCGAAAGAAGAGCCGATCCCGCCCGGCCACGGGCTGGGCGCCGCGGTAGGTGTCGAGCCGCGCGCCGCCTTCCAGCGGCTGAGACGAAACCAACGTCATGGCCTCCGCGGCTTCCTGCCAGTCGTCAAGATCGGAGGAAATTTCCGGCATGAAGGTCACATCCGGAGCGTCTTCGCGGCGGCGGATTGCCACGGCGAGATGCAGCGCGCCGTCGTGCTCGACAACGAAAATCTCGGGCGCGGGCGCGTCTTGCGCCGCCACGGGGGAGGTCATCAGCGCGTATTCGGCGAAGTTGCTGAATCCATCGCCGTCGGCGTCGCCCTCCGCGGGAAGATTGCCGTAAGCCACGGCCCAAGCGGCGTAGCCCGTGAGCGACGGCGGTTCCTCCGTTGCGCCCGGTGTGCCGTGCCGGGTGGTCGAGGCGCGCCAGTTGGCTCCGTCGGTGTGATCGGGCAACGCGGTGGGATCGATGAGCACCAGCGATGCGCCGTCGCCGTCTGCGCCGGCGGGCCAAGGGGCGCCGCGTTGATAGACGAAATCGCGAATGGCGAGCCCTGCGCCGTAGCTGAGCTTGAGTTGCTCGCCCGCGTTGTTGAGCGAGTCGCCCCCTTCCCACGCCCCGGCGATGAGCGCGGCGGGCACCTGGTCGCCATAGCGGGCATGGAAGGCCGCGAGGTTTTTTACCACCAGCACGCGCGCTCCGGGCGCGAGGGTAGTCACGGCGCTGCCGGCGAAGTCGAAATCGACGCCCTTGGTGAACCGCACCGGCGTGAGATCGAGCGGCGTGTCGCCGACGTTGAGGAGTTCGATCCATTCGTATTCCCCGGCGTGCGGCGCGACGGCCGCTTCCTCGGGGGTCGGCGGCGCGGGGTTATACATGAATTGCGAGACGACCAGCGCGTTGAGATACGGCGTGAGGTTCGGCTCGGCGGCGGTGAATTGGACCGGCGCGCTCCAATGGCTCCAGCGGCCCGCGCTGTCGCGATGCTTGACCCGCGCGCGGTAGAGGCCGCCCGGTCGCGCTGCGGCGGCGGGAAAGGTGAGCGTGGAGTGGAAGTCGGTCAGCTCCTCCGATTCCCAGACGGCTTCCGCTTCGTAGCGACGGGGGACGCGGGCATACGGCTCGTAGGCGGGATCGGCGGGGTCGGTCACTTCCGCGAGCCGCCACTTCATGGCGCTGAAGGTCGCGCCATTTTTGCCGGCGAACGGGCTGCTGGCAAAGGCGAGCGTGTTGACGGACACCGGGCCTTCACCTTCGCGCGTGATCACCGGCGTGCCGGGCACGAGCGCTTCCTCCGCCGTGGTGAGCAGTTGCGAGGTCATCACCTGGCGGCGGCGCGTGATGTAGGTTTTCATCTTGTGGATCATGCCGGGGAAGGTCCGCGCCTCGTTGGCCGGCGTGGCGGGATCGTTGACCGCGCTTTCGTAAAATCGCCCATGGCCTCCCTTGCTGGAATTCACATAGCTCGAAACAAGGATCGGATTGTAATCCCACATCGCGCGATCGGCCTCGACGAAGCTCGGCTGGCCGGGCCGGTAAATGTGGGAGGCCATTTCGTCGATGATCATGCCGGTCTGCTCCGGCGTGAAGAGGAGGTCGAGCACTTCGCGGACGCGGTTGCGAAGTTCCATCCGCAACGCGGGCACGCCGGTGGTCGTGCCGTTGCCGAAGACGCGGCTGAAAAACGGCTCGGTGCTGTTGCCCGAGGGCGGCAGCCCGGCGATGCCGTTGTCGCCGCGATACATGTTGTCCGCCCAGGTCAGGTCCAGATCCCAAGGCAGCGCGGTCCATTTTGCGGTGACCGGGTTGTGATAGAAAAAGTAGTTTTTGCCGTCGCCGATGTCGTAGTGGTGGATGGCATCGACGATGGCGCGGTAGTTGTAATAATTCGGCAGGTCGCAATGCTCGCGCCACCACGCTTCGGTGGTTCCGTAATTGAGGAAGGCGTTGAGGTCGCTTTTGTTCTTCGGCTGTTGCGGCCCCTGGTTGTTCAGTTCGCCCGAGCCGCCTTCCATTTTATAAAGATTGCCCTTGGGCAGGCCGTGCTCGTCGAGGAACTGGCCGTCCTGCTGCTCGATGGCGAGATACAGCCCCTGGAAATCATCATCGAATTGATCGGGCGTGCCGTTGGTTTCCTCCGGGCGCTCAATGATGCGGAAGTGGACGAAGTGCGTGTGCTCGGCGGGCAGGCCGGTGAGCTGGAAGAGCCGGAAGCCGACGCTTTCAAACAACCCTTGCTCGCCGCGATGCTGGAAATCGCCCTGCTGGATGCAGGCGGAGAAATTCAGCTTTTTCCATTTCTGGTCGTAGGACTGTCCGTAGTTGTCTTTGGCCTCGAAGTCGTGGCCTTTGTTGAAATCGAACTTCCACATGTTCTTGCCCATCGAAAACCGCCACACCCCGCCGCGGGCGCGGTAGCGGATGTGGTCATAGACGCGGCCGTCGTAACACAACGCGCCATGCCAGTTGTAAAGGCTGTGGCCGTATTGGCCCGTGGTGGGGTTCTGCCTGCCGCTGCCGGTCGCCGGCACGGGCACCTGCTGGGCATTGGCGTGGTCGCGCGGGGTGGTGAGGAGATGATACGTGGCCACGCTGGAGAGCAGCGGGCCGGGATACGTCACCGCCGCCGCGGTGGGCGTGGCTTTCGCGGTGTAGTCCGGCACCTCGCCATAGACGAAGGCGGCGAAGTTCGGTTGCGGGTCGCCCAGGTAAGGCGCGCGGACGCTCAGGCCGGTGGTGTCCCGCGCGGTGAGGCGGTAACGCACCAACCGCCGGTGGACAGCCACGTCCGCGGGGATGAGGCCGGTGAAAACATCATCGCCGCCGGTGAGATCGCCGCCCGCGCCGTCATCGCGCATCGGCACCTCGGTCCACGAAGCCGCCGCCTCGTAGCGCGGATCATCGAGCGCAATGTAATCGCCCGGCTCGACGATCTGGTAGCTCAACACCGCCTCCGCCACGCCCTCCGGATCGGTGATCTTGGCAGTGATCAGTGTCGTTTCGCCGGGAACCAGCCAGGCAGAGGAAAGGGTGGTGGATTGGAAGTGGTTGACCTGACGGATGGCCGGCGGCGCGTTGGGCGCATACACCGAATTGCGCGCCAGCGGCGTCGGCCCGGCGCCGGTGATCCCGCCCTCGAATTTCAACTCGGCATCAATGTAAAAATCGGAGCTGTTGTTGAGCGAATCGTTGAGCGCATGAATGCTGAGCACGTTGGCGCCTTGGATGAGCAGGCTGTCCGGCGCGCCGAGGACGACGACATCCGGCGATTGGCCGTAGCCTTCGTGATTGCGCCCCGCCGTGCCGGTGTAGGGCACGAAGACGCCCTCGGCAGGACCGAAGCGCGCGATCTCCACGCCATTCAGCCAGGCGATGAATCCGTCGTCATTCCACACCCGCAGCGTCAGCGGACCGGGCGCACTGCCGGTGAAGGTGAAGGCATGGCGCAGGTAGAGACCGGTGTAATTGCCGCGCATGTCGGACAAGGTCGTATCCGCCGGATCGCCATACCCGAAGGGCGCGCCCTCCGGACTGGAGAGCCACGTGCCGTCGTCGGTGGAAAAATCCGGCGCGCGCCAAGCCGAGGTCGGCGAGGACGGCTCGCTGAGCGCCTTGCGGTAAAGCCATTCGCGGCTCCCGGCGGGCACGTAGGTCACGGGCGGCGTCGCCACCGCCTGACCGTCGGAGCGCCGCCAATGCCCGCCCAGCGTATGGTCGAGCGTGGGATTGATGAGTTCGATGGAATAACTCGGCGTGCCGCCCACCGTCGGCCACGGAAACCCGGCCTTGTATTCCACCTCGCTGATTTTCTCTCCCGCCGCATTGCGCAACGTCACGCGGTCGCCGCCGTTTTTCAGCCGTCCAACCACGCGCGGCGTGACGCCGTCATTCCAGTCGAAGACCCGGGCTCCCGACACGCCCCATTTCGCCTGCGCCACCGACGGGTTCTCGCACACGATCACATACCCGTCCGCCGCCAGCGTCGTGCCGGCGGGAAAGACGAAGGGCACGCCGTCGCTGAAATACCAGCCGC
>CAZQUC010000410.1:0-4100 GCA_964596095.1 uncultured Enterobacteriaceae bacterium | reverse complement strand
GGTTCGGACGCGCCGCGGCCATGGAACTGCGTTTCACGATGAGCTGCCGCTCGATTCCTGCCGTGGGCGTGGAGCCACCCAGATCATCTAGCACGGGAATGACTTCCGGCCTCAACCCGCGCTGAGGCCGCAACAGGGGGCGCTGGAAACTCCGGCGATGATTCATGGTGTCGAGCGTTCCGGTCACACTGGTCACTATGGACGGTGAGCCGCTCTCTTCCCGTCGGCAATTGCCGATTTTTTGCCCGAGTTTGACCTCGCGGGGCCGTGGGGAGGGCGGCCGCCCAGCCTCCGCGTGTTTTTCGGGAGATTTTTTTTCGCCATTCGTGCATGATGAAAACAGCGCGGCGGCTCCACGCCGGGCGGTCTTCCCGCTTTCCCCATCCGCATTGTGTCCCCATCAAGTCCCCGTTTTCCGTTGGGTCGGTTCCGGACCGGTCCGCTGCTTTGTGCCTCGCTGTTCAGCCTGGGGCTGTGGTCTGCCGGGCAGGCCGCCGCGCAGGGCATCGTCATCAACGAACTGAACTACAACCCGCCGGACAACACGGTGCTGGTGGAGTTCATCGAGCTTTACAATACCTCCGTGCAGGCGGTGTCGCTGGATGGCTGGCGCTTCGATGATGGCATCGACTACACGTTTCCCGCCGGCACACAGATCGAGCCGGGCGCGTATCTCGTCATCGCCGGGCATCCCGACGCGATGCAGGCCACCTACGGCGTGACCGCGTTGGGGCCGTGGACGGGCGGGCTGAGCAGCGATGGCGAGCGGGTGCGGCTGGTCGATGCCGCGGGGGTGACGCAGGACGAGGTGACTTACTCGCCGGGTTTCCCGTGGCCGATTTCCGCCAATGGCGAGGGGGGATCGATGGAGTTGATCAACCCCGCGCTCGACAACGATCTCGGCTCGTCGTGGCGGTCGTCGTATCTCCAGCCGCTGACGCCGAACGCGCCGTCGAATCCCGGCAACGCGCAAGGCACGCCGGGCGCGGTCAACAAGAGCTTCGCCGCCAACGCCGCGCCGAATATCCGCCAGGTCCGGCACACGCCGGTGGAGCCGCAGCCCGCCGATCCCATTGTCATCACGGTGAAGGTGACCGACCCCGACGGTGTCGCGGCGGTGCAGTTGCACTATCAGATCGTGACACCGGGAAATTATCTTCCGGCCTATCTGCCGAATCCGGTGACCAACGGCAATCTGAGCGCGACGCGGCTGCTCGACGCGAATCCCGATTTCGAGGCGGAGGAGAATTGGACCACGCTGGAGATGAAGGATGACGGCACGGGCGGCGATGCGGTGACTGGCGATGACGTCTTCACCGCCACCGTGCCGGCCCAGCCGAACCGCACGCTGGTGCGCTATCGCGTGACAGTGCGCGACACGCCGGGCGCGAGCCAGCGCTGGCCGTTCGAGGATGACCGGCGGCGGAACTTCGCGGCCTTCGTGTATCAAGGCGTGCCGGATTACGAAGGCACGCCCGCCGCGCAGCTCACCACGTTGCCGGTGTATCACTTCCTCACGCGGCTGGCGGATTACCGGAAATGCACGGCGTATGATTCCACTGCCTCGCGGCTCAATGCCGGACCGGGCTACACGTTCGAGAATTGGCACGGCGCGTTCGTGTATAACGGCGAGGTCTATGACCATATCCGTTACCGGCTGCACGGCGGCAACGGGCGCTACGACGCCTCGGGGCAAAACGGCGCCGCGCCGTATGGCAAGCGCTCGTTCACGCTCGTCTTCAACAAAGGGCAGGATTTCGAGGCGCTGGATCAATGGGGCCGGCCTTACCCGACGAAGTGGCGGCGGCTCATCACGCAGAACCTGTGGGAAAACCGCGCGACGCTGACCTTCTCGCTCAACGAGGCGGTCAACTATCATTTGTTCAACACCCTCGGCGTGCCCGCGCCGCTCACGCATTGGGCGCACCTGCGGTTGATCACCACCGAGGAAGAGCAGCCCGATCCTTACTCGGGGGATTTTTGGGGCCTCCTCTTTTGCCAGGAGAATTACGACGCGCGGTTTTTGGAGGCCCATGACTTGCCGAAGGGCAATCTTTATAAATTGAACCGCGACGACCCGGCCGGCACCGGCCAGTTGCGTTACCAAGCGCCGCTCGGGGCGAAGAACGGCGCGGACCACCGCTGGGTGCATAACAATCTGAAAGGCACGACCGCGCCCGAGGTCATCCAGGCGCATGTGAATCTGCCGCTGTGGGCACGCTATCACGCGCTGGCCCACGCCATCCGGCACTACGATTACTGGCCGAACGGCGACAACAACGCGGCGTATTATTTCTATCCCGACTACCAACCCGAAAACCGCCAATACGGCCCGTTGTGGGTGCTGCCGTGGGATGTCGATGCCACCTGGGGGCCGACCTGGAACAACGGCCACGATCTCGTCCACAACGCGCTCTTCAACGACAGCGGCAGCGGCGGCGGCGACTCGCGGACCAATCCCACCCTGTGGCCGATCTACTTCAGCGCCGTGCGCGAGGTGCGCAACCTGCTGTGGCAGCCGGACCAGATCGAGCCGCTCATTCATTGGTATGCCGACATCATCCGTCCCTTCGTCAATGCCGACATCAAACGCTGGGCCCGCGGACCGGGCACCGCGGGCGCGCCCAATGCCAATGGCAACTACGGCACGCTGAGAGTCGCCACCACCACGGTCAATACCAACGCGGTGGGCACGGCGTTGCTCGACACTTACATCGCGGACATGAAGAAATTCGCCTGGACCGGCGGCAGCTGGCCAGGCGGGAGCGTCATTTCCGGCGGCACGGCCAGGTTCCTCGATAACCTCGAGCGGAGCTTGCAGGAAGGCTCGAAAACGCCGACCACGCCGACCATCGAATACGTCGGCACGGCGGGGTATCCGGTCAATGGCCTGCGCTTCCGCAGCTCGGCGTTTTCCGATCCGCAGACAGAAGGGGAGGGGAGCACTTTCGCGGCGATGGAATGGCGCATTGCCGAAGTCGCCGCCCCGGACGCGCCGCCCGCCTCGCCGGAGACGCCGCCGTTGCTGGAGTGGAGCGCGTCGTGGCGCTCGGGTGAGATCACTCCCTTCGCCGCGGACATCGCACCGCCCTCCACGGCCACCCGTGGCGGCCGCACCTACCGCGCCCGCGTCCGGCATCAGGATGACACGGGACGTTGGAGTCACTGGTCCGCGCCCGTGACGTTTGCCGCCACCGCGCCCGATCTGACCGCGTTCAAGAACGATCTGGTCATCAGCGGGTTTTTGTATCGTCCGGCCGCGGCGACGGCCGCCGAGGCCGCCGCCGGTTTCGAGGCCGCGCATTTCGAGTGGATCGAAGTGATGAACGTCGGCACGTGGACACTGCCACTGGCCGATCTGCGGTTCACCAAAGGCATCGACATCGACTTCGCGGGCAGCGCGCTCACGACCATCGCGCCCGGCCAACGCGTGCTGGTGGTGGCGAACCGGGCCGCCTTTGAGCTGCGTTATGGCGCGGGCCGTCCCATCGTCGGCGAATGGGGCGACGCCGGTGGCCGGCTCGACAACGCCGGCGAGAATCTGAAACTCAGCTTCGGCGCGGGCGAGCCGCTCAAGGAGTTCGATTACCTGCCCGACGCGCCGTGGCCGGACACGCGCGGCGGCTACTCGCTGGTGCTGGCCGATCCCGCGTCGCGGCCGGATCACGCCTTGCCCGCAAGCTGGCGGCTCAGCGCCGCGGTGAGTGGCACGCCGGGCCTCGGTGAAGGCGACCCGACGGGAGGCTTCACCGGCAATCCCGCGGCCGACGACGACGGCGACGGCCTGCCCGCCTTGCTGGAGTATGCTCTGGGCACGAGCGACACCAGCGTCGCCACCGCGCCGCCGCTGGCGCTCACGCACGGTGCGGCCGTCCTTTTCAACTACCAGGCGCGGCAAGATCCTGGCAACGTGCGGCTGGTGCTGGAGGTTTCCTCCGATCTCCTCACGTGGACCGCGGATCCCGGCGACGGCTCGCTCTTCGCGACCCGCGCCCGCACCGAAATCGCGCCCGGCGTGGACGCCTTGGAGGTCGAGCTCCTCAACGCCCCCACGCGCCCTTTCGCTTTCGCCCGCCTCCGCGCCGAGCTGACGCCGTAGC
>CAZQUC010000409.1:3195-4146 GCA_964596095.1 uncultured Enterobacteriaceae bacterium | reverse complement strand
AGACGGTTTCGGGGTTGGAATTGACCATGATCGTCTCATAGCCCAATTCCTTGAGCGCGAACGAGGCGTGGACACAACAATAATCGAACTCGATCCCCTGTCCGATGCGGTTCGGCCCGCCGCCGAGGATCATGATGCGTGGTTTGTCGCCGCCGCGCGCTTCGTTTTCGTCGCCATAGGTAGAATAATAATACGGCGTGTAGGCCTCGAACTCGGCGGCGCAGGTATCGACGAGGCGGTAGGTGGGGGTGATGCAATCGTATTTTTTCCGGCCAGCACGAATATACTCCTCCTTCGTGTCAAATATGGTCGCTATCTGGTGATCGGAAAAACCAAGTCGCTTCCATTTAAGCATCGCCGACCTCAATGCTTCGGCTTTCCTCGCCTCAGTCCTCTCATTCTCAGGAATTTCCGCAATCAAAGCTTCTCCGCTTTGACTAGGCATTAACTTTTCCGCCTCCATAATCTGCGCCATCTGCGCGAGAAACCATGGATCGATCTGCGTCAGCTTGAAAATTTCCTCCTGCGTGAACCCCTGCCGCAACGCCTGCGCGATCCAGAAGATGCGCTCCGCATTCGGCACGCTGAGTTTGCGTTCGATGGTGGTGCGGTCGGCGTCCACCGGATCTTTGCCGTCGGCGCCGAGGCCGAAGCGGCCGGTCTCCAGGCTGCGGAGGGCTTTTTGCAGGCTCTCTTTGAAGGTGCGGCCGATGGCCATGGCTTCGCCGACGCTTTTCATCTGCGTGGTCAGCGTGGGGTCGGCGTCGGGGAATTTTTCAAACGTGAAGCGCGGGACTTTCGTCACCACGTAGTCGATGGTCGGCTCGAAGCTGGCGGGGGTTTCGCGGGTGATGTCGTTGCGGATCTCGTCGAGCGTGTAGCCGACGGCGAGTTTGGCGGCGATCTTGGCGATGGGGAAGCCGGTCGCCTTCGACGCCAGCGCGGAGGAGC